>NZ_CP162490.1:0-217500 GCF_041245805.1 Xanthomonas sp. DAR 34887 | reverse complement strand
CCCGGTCTTCGTGTGGCCGACGCTGTCGTGGCAGGCGCTGTTCGGCATCGCGCTGCCGTTGTTCGTGGTGACGATGGCCTCGCAGAACCTACCCGGGGTGGCGGTGATCCGCGCCTCCGGCTATGCGGTGCCGATCTCGCCGACGATCGGCTGGATCGGCGTGGTCAATACGCTGCTGGCGCCGTTCGGGGCCTATGGGCTGAACCTGGCGGCGATCACCGCGGCGATCTGCATGGGCCGCGAGGCGCAGGAAGATCCGCAGCGGCGCTACATGGCCGCGGTGTTCGCCGGCCTGTTCTATCTGCTGATCGGCCTGTTCGGCGCGACCGTGGCGGCGCTGTTCGCCGCGTTCCCGAAGGAGCTGGTGATGGCGGTCGCCGGCATCGCGCTGTTCGGCACCATCGGCAACAGCCTGGCGATGGCGCTGAAGGACGAGGGCGAACGCGAGCCGGCGCTGATCACCTTCCTGGTCACCGCCTCGGGGCTGTCGCTGTTCGGCATCGGCGCCACGTTCTGGGGCCTGCTGGCGGGTGCGGCGACCTCGCTGCTGTGGCGGCGCCCGCGCTGAGCGGGCGCCGCCACGGATTCGCTCAGCGCGGGTCGCGCAGCTGCAGCAGCCAGTGCGTGGAGACGCCGGAGGGGCTGGGCAGCGGTTCGAAATCGAACTGGCGATGCACCGGCGCGCCGGCTTCGATGCGCAGCGGCAAGGTTACGTAAGCCGCGCGTCCCTGGCGCAGCAAGGTGGCGATGCGCTGAATTTCGGCGGGCACGGCGTCGCTGGCGTACAGCTGGTCCAGTTCGCAGCCGATCAGCTCGGCGATCTCGCGTTGGAACAGCGTCGCGAAGGCGTCGTTGACGAACGCCAGCCGGCTGGGCCGGCCGTCGTTGCCGCGCTCGATGATCGCCACCGGTTCGCGCAGCCGCGACAACGAGGCTTCCAGCAACGCGAAATCCTGCTGGAAGCGCTTGCGCTCCATCAGCTCGATCAGCACCCGCAGGCTGCGCGCCGATTCCAGGCTTACCGGCGACCATGGCCGCGCGCGGCCGCGCACGGTTTCCTGCCACAGGTCGAAGCTCTTGCGCGGCGACAGGCGCGAGTTGGGAATGTCCTGCAGCTTGGACAACTGCGGGTTGCCGGCCCAATTGACCGTGCGCACCTGCTCGCGCCGCGTCCACAACAGCGCGCTGCGCGCCTGCGGCATCAGCGGCACGAAGATGAAGCCGGCGGCCAGCGGCGCCAGGTCGGCCAGCTCCGGGAAGGTCGCGCCGATCTGCTCGGTATGCAGCGCGCCGACCGCGTCGTGGCGCAGCGCCTCGTGGTGGCTGGCCTCGATCTGCTCGCGGATCCGCGCAAGTTCGGCGGCGCTGGGCACGGTGCCGTGGCGGGTGACGTGGTCGCCGTGGAATACCGCCACACCGTCGGCATCGACCACGTCGAGCAGGTCCGACGCCATGTCGTCGAGCATCTCCCCGGTCAGCGTTTCCGCTTCGTTGAAGTTGGTGATCAACTTCTCGCGCACGGTCAGCAGCACCGTTTCCACGCGCGCGCGCGACACCGCGGCCAGCGCGCCGATGCGCCCGGCCAGGGCGCGGCTGACCGCATCGGTGACGTCGCGCATCTCGTGGTTGCAGAAGTACGGGCGGTAGTGGTGGCAGGCGATCAGCCCCCACAGCGCATCGTTGACTACGATCGAGGCCACCAGGGTGGCGGTGACGCCCATGTTGGCCAGATATTCCAGGTGCACCGGGGAGACGCTGCGCAGGCTGACGTCGCTCAGGTCCACCGGCGTGCGCAGCCGCGGATGCAGGGTCGGTTGGATCGGCGAAGGGATGTAGCCGACATCGGCGATCTGCCGCACGCGATTGCGCAGGTACAGCGTGCGCGCCTGCGCCGGGATGTCGCTGGCCGGATAGTGCAGGCCAAGATAGGACTCCAGCTGGGGCGCGCGCGCCTCGGCCACGACGTCGCCGTTCCAGTCGTCGTCGAAGCGGTAGATCATCACCCGGTCGTAGCCGATCAGCGTGCGCAGGCTCTTGGCCGCCCGCTGGCAGGCTTCGTCGATGCTGTTGTCGGTCTCCAGCCGGCGCAGCAACGGCAGGGCCTCGCGCAAGGTGGCATCGGCGAGCGGCGCATCGCGCGGCTCCAGTTCCAGCAGCCATTGCTCGGGGTACAGATGCCAGGCGCCGACCCAGCGCTGCCGCGAGGCCGTGGCGCGGCGCGGGAAAGCGACGTCGACGTAGGCGAGCTGGGTGCGTTCGGAGGCATCCGCCGACACGCGCGGCTCCTGCAGCGTCAGCAGCGTGTCGTAGCGTTGCCCGAGCAGGTCGGCCAGCGGTACGCCGAGCAGGTCGGCGGCGCTGGTGCTGGCCTGCACGATGCAGCCATCGCTGGGTTCGATGACCAACAGCGCGCCGTGCGGCTGGATCGATCCGGGAATATGGATCGGCTCGCGCGCGCAGGCGTCCATGTCCAAGGGCGCGGCGGTCTCGCTCATGCGGCGGTCTCCAGGGCGAAGTGGGTGTGGAAATGCGCGAACATCGCGCGGGCGCCGTCGACCGCGGCCTGCTGCAGCGCCGGCGTCGGCAGGGCCTGCTCCAGGCGTTGCTGGAACCGCCGCCAGCAGGCCGGATCGGCATGGCCGAGTTCGAAATAGCTCAGCGCCGGGGCGGCGGCGGCCAGGGTCTGGCGCAGTTGCCGGGCGATCACCCGTCCGCCCAGGCGCGAACCTTCCACCACGTAGAGCATGCCCCAGCGACTGCCGTTCGCAAGCGCCGGCGGCGCCGGGGCCGGCAGCGGCGGCGCGGCCCGCAGCGCGGCCAGATCCTGTTCCAGCAGGGGACTGCGCGGCTGGTAGCGCCAGTGGGCATCGCCGCTGGCCTGCAGCCAGGCCGACTCGCGCTGTTCCCAGCCGGCCAGCACCGCGTGATGGCGGCGCAGCACCTGGACGTAGTCGTGCATGGACAGGGAATCGCGCATCAGCGCGCGCATCATCGGCGATCGTTCGACGGCCAGATGCTGTTGTGCAGTGGCGTCGCGCAGCAGGCGCGAGGCGTGGAGGGACATGGCAGAGCCGTCGGGAGGCGACATCATGGAGAGCGTACGGTTGACAGCAGCCGGACCGGCCGCGACGGCGGAGAGGCCGCACAGCGTAGCACCGTGAATGCGGAGCGCCCGGCGCCGCAGCGGTCGGTCAGCGCGCCGTATCGCTCCAAGCTGAGCAATTCATCCGCTGCTGGTGACGCCACACGCGTCGTGCGGGCAAGCGTCCACTGCACCGCGCGGGCCGCTACGCGGTGGCGCCGGCGGGCATGCGCGCACGGCGCCAGGCCACCACCCAGCCCGCGGCGAGCAAGAGCGCGGCCAGCAGCCACGGCGCGCCGGGCAGGTGCGCCGGCGCGTGCTTGCCGATGAACAGCGCGAACACCCAGGTGTACAGCAACGGCCCGACGATGCCGGCCAGACTGACCAGGCTCATCAGCGCGCCCTGTACGCGGCCTTGCGCATCGGCGCCGACGTGGCGGGTGACGATGGCCTGCGCCGACGGCGACGCCACCGCCCACAACGCGCTGACCGGCACCCCGAGCAGGAACATCGCGCCGCTGCCGGCGATGCTGTAGATGGCGAAGCCGGCCACGCCGCAGCCCAGTCCGAACAGCAGCGCCCCGCGCTCGCCGAGCCGGCGCACCACGCGCGCGACCAGCAAGGCATTGACCACGATGCTGCACACTCCGACCACGGCCAGCACCCAGCTGACCTGCTTCGGTCCCCACTGATACTCGTATTCGGCGAACAGCACGAAGATACTCGGATACACGTAGTGCGCCAGGTTGGCCAGGAAGATCACCGCGGCCAGCGCGAACACCTGCGGATAGCTGCGCAGCAGCCGCAGCGCGCCGAACGGATTGGCGTGCTTCCAGTCCAGGCGCGGGGTGCGCCGCTCCGGCGCCAGCGATTCGGGCAGCACCCACAGGCCGTACAGGAAATTGAGCAGCGCCAGCGCCGCGGCGAACCAGAACGGCGCGCGCAGGTGGTAGCTACCAAGCCAGCCGCCGAGCAGCGGTCCGATCACGAAGCCGAGCCCGAACGCGGCGCCGATCATGCCGTAGGCCTGGGCGCGTTTGTCCGGCGTGGTGATGTCGGCGATGTAGGCATTGGCGGTGGTGAAGCTGGCCGAGAACACGCCGGACACCACCCGCGCCAGCAGCAGCAACGGCAGGCTCTGCGCCAGCGCCATCACCGCGAAATCCACGCCCAGCCCCAGGCACGAGGCCAGGATCACCGGGCGCCGGCCATAGCGGTCGGACAGCGCGCCCTGCAGCGGCGAGCTGACAAACTGCAGCGCGGCGAACAGGAAGCCGAACCAGCCGACCCACTTCGCCGCCGCCGCGAAATCGCCGCCGGTGAAGCCGCGCACCAGTCCCGGCAGCACCGGAATGATGACCCCGAAGGCCAGCACATCGATCAGCAGGGTGATGAAGATGAAGACCAGGGCGGCGCGGCGCGTGCGCGCGGCAGGGGGCGAGGAATGCACGGCATGGTCTCCCGATGGAGGCGGCAGTGTAATCGGCAGGCGCGGGGTTCGGGATAGGGCCGGGCTTGTGGCTGTGCGGCTGGGGGGCGGTGGCGCGCGAGAGACGGGAATGCAGTTGCTGCGGGAGGGTTCGACCCCGGTGTCTGGTCCAGCGTCTTTCAGTGGACCGCGTCGGGACTGAAGTCCCTCCGACAGTGCCCGAGGCGGGCTGGTGGCTGGGCGATGAAGCGTTGCAGCCGATCGCCTGAGACCGCCGGCTCCACCTGGGTGCGCTGCCCGCAGAGCATACTTGCGAAGGATGCGAGTGCGGCAGCGGAGGTGGGTTTCGATGCGCTGTCGGTACAGCGCGTCGGGACTGAAGTCCCTCCCACACGTGGGCCGAGGCCGTCTGATGCCTTAGCGATGAAGCGTTGCAGCCGATCGCCTGAGACCGCCGGCTCCGCCTAGGTGCGCTGCCCGCAGAGCATGCTTGCGAAGGATGCGAGTGCGACAGCGGAGGTGGGTTTCGATGCGCTGTCGGTACAGCGCGTCGGGACTGAAGTCCCTCCCACAGGTGGCCAAGGCGGGCTGATGGCTGGGCGATGAAGCGTTAGAGCCGATCGCCTGAGAACGCCGCGCCTCTGCCTGGATGCGCTGCCCGCAGAGCATGCTTGCGAAAGGCGGGAGCGCGGCGCCGAAGGTAGGTCCCGACGCATTTTCAGTACAGCGCGTCGGGACCGACGTCTCTCCTACAGGGCCGCGTCGAGCCGGCGACGGCCGACTTCTTCTGGGCCGGTCGATGACGCGGTTGCGGCTGACGGCTTGAGGTCGCCGCAGCCGCGGCCTATCCGGAACGAGCGCTTGCGACAGGGTGCGCCGTTACAGCGGTGCGACCGCGATGGTCTGCTGCAGCACGTGCTGCGCGCCGGCGGCCAGTTCGATCACCTCCGGGCCGGCGTTGGCCGCTTCCAGGCACACGAACTGGCGCCAGTGGGCGCCGACGTCGGCCATCTTCTGTGCGCCGGCGTCGCCCGGATTCCAGGCGACCAGGGTGCGGCTGCCGGCGGTGGCGATCTCGATGCGGCGCTGCAGGCCCGGGTCGAGCAGCGTGTAGCGGCCGCCGGCGCCGGTGTAGATGCGGTCGCTGCGGCCCGGATCGCGCGGGTCCTGCAGGCTCCAGTCGCCGTGCTGGCGGTGCGGCGTGGCGTAGTTTTCGAACTTGTCCAGGTAGTCGAGCCCGTCCAGGCCCTGCACCCGCACCTGGGTGGCGTCGGCGACGTGGAAATAGTTGTGCAGCGCCTGGGTGAAGCGCGCCGGTTCGCGGCCGACGTTGTCGGTGATCAGGCGCTGCTCCAGGGTCGCGCCGATGCGCAGCTGCATGCGCAGGCGCAGCGGCAGGTCGTCGAAGTCCGGCGGCGCCAGGGTCAGCAGCATGCTGCCGTCGGCGTCGCGCTTGGCATCCTGCAAGTGCCACGGCACGGTGCGCACGAAGCCGTGCGCCGGCACGTCGGCGCTCTGGCCCTGGCGGCCGAAGTACGGCCAGCACACCGGGGTGCCGCCGCGGATCGGGGTGGGCGTGGGCTGCGCGCTCGGCGACAGCCACATCACGTCGGTGCCGCCCTTGGGCACGAACGACAGCAACTGGCCGCCGAACAGGCTGATCGCGGCGGTGGAGTGCGGGGTCTCCACCAGCAGCGAGGGGTAACCGTGGAAATCGCCTGTGCTCAGGCCGGGGATTTCGGACATGGGGGTGATGCTCCGTGGCGCGGGGGATTGAACGAAGGCCGGGTAGCGCGCCGGCACGCGGAAGGCGGTCGCGGGCTTGCCACCGAACGGCGTGGATGGCGCGGGTGCCGGCACCGGTGTGGTCGGCGTGGCGGGTGCGGCCGGCGCAGTGGCGGGAGCGCCGGATGCCTCGCGGCGCAGCGCATCGAGGATGCGTTGCCCGGCGCGGCCGTCAGCCGGTTGCAGGCCCAGGCGCTGCTGCTCGGCCTGGATCGCGCGGCGGCTGGCGTTGCCGATCATGCCGTCGGCCTGGCCGATGTCGTGGCCGCGCGCCAGCAGCAGGGTCTGCAGTTCGCGCCGCTCGGGACGGCCCAGGCCAGGGTCGTCGGTGGGCCAGGCGGTGGCCAGGCCGGGTTTGCCGCGCAACTGGTCGGACAGCAGCGCGATCGCCAGCGCATAGCTTTCGGCGGCGTTGTAGGCGTAGATCGCGTCGTAGTTGCGGAACACCAGGAACGCCGGGCCATTGCTGCCGGCCGGGATCAGCACCGCGGCCGGCGTCTGCGGCGCCAGCGTGGGCAGCGCGAGCGCGCTGCCGTCGATGGCGGTCACGCCGCGCGCGCGCCAGTCCGACAGCGGCCTGCGCTGGGTGCGGCCGGCCAGGGCCGGGTCGAACCCGGCCGGCAACTTCACCTCCATGCCCCACGGCTGTCCGCTCTGCCAGCCGGCCAGCTTCAGGTAGTTGGCGGTGGAGGCCAGCGCGTCGGGAATGCTGGCGACCAGGTCGCGGCGGCCGTCGCCATCGCCGTCCACGGCGACGCGGGCATAGGTGCTGGGCATGAACTGGGTGTGCCCGAACGCACCGGCCCAGGAACCGGTCAGGCCGTCGGGCTGCAGGTCGCCGGCCTGCAGCAGTTTCAGCAGCGCGAACAGTTCGCCGCGGAAGAACGGCTGGCGGCGGCCGTTGCACGACAGGGTCAGCAGCGACACCAGCAGCGGGCGCTTGCCGGAAACGCGGCCGTAGTCGCTCTCCACGCCCCACACCGCCACCACGGTTTCCGCGTCCACGCCGTACTGCTGCGCCACGCGCGCGAGCAGGTCGCGGTGGGTGAGCAGCATCGCGCGGCCGTCGGCGACGCGCTGCGTGTCCACCAGCCCGGCCAGGTAGTCCCAGATCGGCGTGGTGAATTCGGGCTGCGCGTCGAGCAGGGGCAGCACGCTCATGTCCGGCTGCACGCCCGCGGTGTAGCGGTCGAACGCGGCGGCGGTCACGCCGGTCTTGGCGGCGGCGGTGCGCAACGTGGACAGGCAACCGACGAACGCGGGGTCCGGCGCCACGGACGGCGCGGGCAGGGTCTGCGCGGCGGCGCAGGGCGCGGCCAGCAACAAGGCCCAGGCGAAACGCATCATCGGAGTTCCTCGCCAACAGCAGGCCGGACATCATAAACAAACGAAAGAAATCGGCTGCTCACGGTGGCGGGTGCGCGGAAGCCTGGAGTTCTTGTAGGAGCGGCTTCAGCCGCGACAGGTTCTACCCGTAGAGTCTGTCGCGGCTGAAGCCGCTCCTACAGGGTTAGGTGGTGGCCTGTTGTCGCCGCTCAATGCACCGCGACCACGCGGTTGCGGCCGCCGCTCTTGGCCGCGTACAGCGCCTCGTCGGCGCGCTGCACCAGGCCGTTGGCGTCGTCGCCGGGGCGCAGCTGGACCACGCCGATGCTCACCGTCGGCTGCAGGTCGGGAAAGGCGAGCGCTGCCTGCTCGCGGAAGCGTTCGCGGATGCGTTCGGCGATCGGGGTGGCCTGCGCGGCGTCGGTGGCGGGCAGCGCGATCACGAATTCCTCGCCGCCGTAGCGGCCGATCAGGTCGTCGCCGCGCAGTTCCTCGCGCAGCGCCTGGGCCAGCGCGCGCAGGCCGTCGTCGCCGGCGCGGTGGCCGTAACGGTCGTTGAGCCGCTTGAAGTGGTCCACGTCCAGGAACATCAGCGCCAGCGGTTGCCGCTGGCGCCGGGCGGCCTGCTTCAGCGTGGTGAGGCGCTCGTGCCAGGCGCGGCGGTTGAGCAGACCGGTCAGCGGATCCAGGTCGGCCAGTTGCCGCGCCTGATCGCGATCGCGGCGCAGCGAGGTGCTGCGCTCGGCCAGACCCAGCGACAGCACCAGCGCCTCGAACGCGCCGGCGGCCAGTGCCGCCTCTTCGCTCCACGTCCAGTGCGCCACCATGCCGAAGCCCTGCAGGCTGCCGAGCGCGGTGACCAGCAGCAGCGGCGTCCAGCCGAGCAGGAACAGCCCGGCATAGCGCGAGCCGCGCCACGCCGCCGCCACGGCGGTGCCGAGCAGCAACGGCCCGCCGAGGATCAGCAGCGGGTTGACCAGCGCCCGGCCGAGTGCGTCCAGCCACGGCAGCGGCAGCAGCGCCGGCAGCGCGATCAGCGCCACCAGCAGCGCATAGCCGCGCAGCCAGCGCCGCGCGCGCGGCAGGTACCGCGCCAGGTCGGCGAAGCGTTCCAGAAACAGCACCGCCGCGACGATCGACGTGGCGACGCCCAGGCGACCCCAGAACCGCGCGGCCTGGCCGATCGTCTCAAGCCCCAGCGGATGCACCACGTAGCCGGTCTCCAGCGCCATCACCAGGCCGTAGCCGAGCACATAGACGGCGTAGTACAGGAAGGTCGCCTCGCGCAGGCGCCAGGCGAACACCAGCGCCATTGCCGCCATGCTCAGCATGATCGCGAAGCTCAGGCTGGCGACCACCAGCCAGCGGCCGTCCTGGCGCAGGTAGTCGGATTCGCTGCGCAGCTGGAACCGCAGCGACGCGGCCATGACCCCGCGCTGGTCCACCCACAGCCGCAGCGGCTGCCCGGCGGCCGGCGCGGCGGCGATGCGGAAGCCGAGACGGCCGTTGCCGGGCAAGGCCTGCGGGTCGTCGCGCATCAGCCCGCGCTGCTGCGGCGCCGCGCCGGCGGCCGGGGCGAACAGGGTGACCCGCTGCAACGCAGGACTGGGCACTTCCAGCACCCACGGCGCCGGCGGCCACTGCCCCCGTGCCGGCCACAGCAGCACCCAGACGCCGGCATCGCCGCCCTGCAACTGGGTCAGCCGGGCCGGATCGAAACGCTGCAGCGCGGAATCGGCGCGCGACGGCGGCATCCCGCGGTCGGCGGCGGCGACCGGGCGCCACGCGCCTTCCAGCGTTGGCATGGGCGCGGGCGCCGCCCCGGCGCCGTGGCCGGCGAGCAACAGGCCGCCGCACAGGAAGGCCCGGCCATGGCTGCGCCAGCGGCGCAACCCGGCGAAGAGCGCGGTACCCAGGAAAGACATCACGGCGGCAGGGACGGCGGACACTGCGACATCATCGGCCAGCCCTGCGCAAACCTGATGCCGCGCCTGGCCATGGCGTCAGTCCAGCGCGTCCAGGTAGTACCAGTGGCCGTCCTCGCGCACGAAACGGCTGTGCTCGGTCATGCGCACGGCGCTGCCGCCGCCGATGCGATAGCGGGCCAGGAACGCGACCTCGGCGCTGTCGGCGCCGCTGTCCACGACCCGCTGCACGGTCAGGCCGAGCCAGGTGGTGCGCGTCTCCAGCTCCAGCTCGGCCGGGCGCGTGGACGGGTGCCAGCTGGCGCGCAGATAGTCGGCGTCGCGGCGCACGTAGGCGCTGTAGCGCGCGCGCATCAGCGTTTCGGCGTCGGGCGCGGCGGCGCCGGCATGGTAGAGCCCGCAGCACTGCGCGTAATCGCGCGGACGGCCGCAGGGACAGGGATCGGCGAGGCGCGGTGCGGAAGGAGGCATGCGCCGATTGTGCCGGCTGCAGCGCCGCGGCGCACGCCGGCGCCTGCCCTGCGCGGCGGCGCCGGCTATGCTTGCGCCCCCATCGCACGGAGCGCCGCCTTGCTGGAGCTGATCCCGACCGAACTGCCCTGGTTGCTGTGCATCGCCTTCGTCGCCGGGCTGGTGGATGCGGCGGTGGGCGGCGGCGGCCTGATCCAGTTGCCGGGGCTGTTCGCGACCCTGCCGCAGCAGGCGCCGGCGGTGCTGCTGGGCACCAACAAGTTCAGCGCGATGGCCGGCACCGGCGCATCGGCCTGGCGCTATGCGCGCAACGTGCGCTTCCCGTGGCGGCCGGTGCTGTTCGCCACCGTGGCCGCGTTCGCATTCTCCTTCCTCGGCGCCACCGCGGTCAGCCTGCTGCCGAAACAGGCGGTACGGCCGCTGATCCTGGTGCTGCTGATCGCGATGCTGATCTATACGCTGATCAAGAAGGACTTCGGCGCCTTGCACCGGCCGCGCCACATCGGCCGCCGCGAGCTGGCCATCGCGCTGGCGATGGGCGCGGCGATCGGCTTCTACGACGGTTTCTTCGGGCCGGGCACCGGCAGCTTCCTGATCTTCCTGTTCATCCGCTTCTTCGGCCTGGATTTCCTGCGCGCCTCGGCCGCTTCCAAGGTGGTGAACCTGGCCACCAACCTGGCCGCGCTGTGCTTCTTCGTGCCCAGCGGACAGGTGCTACTGGCGGTGGCGGTGCCGATGGCGGCCGCCAACATCGCCGGCGCGGTGGCCGGCACGCGGCTGGCGCTGCGCGGCGGCACGCCGTTGATCCGGCAGCTGTTCCTGGTGCTGGTGGTGGTGCTGATCGGCAAGATGGGCTGGGATCTGCTGGGCTGAGGCGGCATGGCCGCGGTGCGTCGCTGCTATCCGGTGTCGATGCGGCAGCCGCGCTGCCGTCGCGATCGATGACGGCGCGGGCGGACGCATGCGTCGGCCGCTGCGCTCGCCCACGCTACCCGCCACAACGCGCCGACCGTGTGCGGCCGGGCGCGCTCAGCGAGGGCGGCGCGCTTTGGGCGACGCCGGCGGCTTGGCCTTGGAGGTGGTGGCGCGCTCCCGGGCCTCGCCCGTGGCGGCGGCAGGTTTGACTGCAGCAGGTTTGGTTACAGCAGGCTCGGCTGCCGTGCGGGGCGCCGCGGGCTTGGCCGCTGCTCGCGCCGCAGCGGGCTTGGCTGACGCCGCCGCCTTCCCGCTCTTGACCGGCGTACCGGCAGGCGCAGGCTTGGCGGGACGCGCCGGTTTGGCGGGCTTTTTGCTGGCCGCCGCGGCAGCGGCCGCGGTGCCGCGCTTCGCCAGGCGGTTGTTGCCACGCGTGGCCCGCGCGGCATCGGCGCTGTCTGGCGCCGCGGGCATGGCCGCGACGCTTGCGGCATCAACCTTCCCAGCCGCAGCGACATCCGCATCCATCGGCGTCACCGTCGCTGTGTCCGCCTGCGCTGCGTTCGCATCGTGCAACACCGCTGCATCGCCGCGCGTGCGTTCCGGCAGTTGCAGCCGGTGTGCCTGCTCGTCGTACTCGATCAGCAGCACGCCGGAGGTGTGGCGGCCGCTGATCTCGACGAAACAGGCGCCGCCGATGAACGGCTCCAGCGTCATCACCGACTTCAGCGGCGTGGCCACCACCATCTGGAAGCCGAAGTTCTCGAAGATGTTCATCGCCAGCGCGGTGAATTCGTTGTCGGCCTTGTCGAACGCCTCGTCCAGCACCACCGCCGCGTAGCGCGGCAGTTCGCCGTCCTCGCCGCCGAGCTGGTAGCGCAGCGCAGCGGCCAGGCAGGTGGTGGCCAGCTTCTGCCGCTGGCCGCCGGACTTGCCGGCGCCGCTGCGGTAGATCTCGACCTGTGCGCGGCTGTGCGCATCCAGCTCCACGCCGACGAACTCCACGTGCTGGCGCACGTCCAGCACCTGCTCGCGCCAGCGCCGCAGTTCCGGGTCCTGCGCGCCGAGCCGCTGCACCAACGTGCGCAAGGTGGCGAACTGCGCCTCGGCCAGCGCGCGGTCTTCGGTCTGCTGGTGACCCAGCACCTCGCGCAGCTGCTGCTGGAACTCCTGCACCTCGAGCAACCGGCGGTCGCTGACTTCGATGGTCAGCAGGGTGCCGCGGTTGAACGGCACCTGCTCGAGGCTGGCATTGACCTCGTCCATGCGCTGCTTGATCGCCTTGTGCGCCTCGGCGGTGTGCCGTTGCAGGGCCAGCAGGTTGTTCTTGCTCTGGGTCTGCAGCAGGTCGAAGAAGCGGCCCTCGTGGCGCGGCAGGCCATCGCTCTCCAGCCGCTGCAGGCGCGCCAGGAAATCCTCGGCGCTGGCCAGGCTCACGGTGAAATCGCCGCTGTCCTCCGGCCATTGCTGGCAATAGCGGCGGAAGCAGTCGAGCAATTGCTGGCCAAGCCGCGCGTCCTGGCTCTGGCTCTGCGCCAGTTGTTCGCCGAGGCCGCGTTCGACGCTGCGCAGGTGCGCCTCCAGGTTGTCCAGGCTCAGCGGCGGCATCGCGGCCAGGCGCGCGTCCAGCCCCTGCGCCTGCGCCAGCGTGATCGACGCGGTGGCCACGCGCGCGGCGCAGGTCTCGCGTTGCGCCTGCAGCCGGCTGCGCTCGCGCGCCAGCTGCGCGCGCTCCAGGCGCACGTCCTCGTAGGTGCGCCGCGCCTGGTCGCGCAGCGCCCGCGCCACGGCGATCTGTTCGCCCAGCGCACGCAGCGCGGTGTCGCCTTCGCGCAGCTGCAGCAGCTGTTCGGCGATGTCGCTCAGGCGCTGCAGCTTGGGCGCCACGTCGATCTCGTCCCAGTCGCGCTCGGCCAGGGTATGCGCGGCCAGCTGGCGGCCCTGGTCGAGTTCGCGCTGCTTGCGCAACGCGGCGACATCGGCATCGCAGGCGGCGATGCGCTGCGCCAGGGCCTGGCCTTCGCGCTCGTACACCTTGAGCTTGTCGCGGTTGTCGTAGCCGAGCAGCCAGCGCTTGCGGTCGCCGACGGCGTGGCGGTCGTCCTTCTCGTAACGGTCGCCGGGATGCTTGAGCTGGCCTTCGCGGGTGATCGCGCGCTCGGCGTTGCGCAGCTGCGCGGCGCTGTCCACGCAGGCGTAGTCGAAGCGCCTGCCCAGTTCGTGGCGCAGCCAGCCGGCGTAGGGATGATCGCGCAGCTGCAACTTGCGCAGCAGCGACTGCGTGTCCGGCTCGCGGCTGTGCAGGGCGTCGTTGTGGCGCACCCGGAAATAGACCAGGCGCGTGCCGAGCTGGGTCTTGTTGACCCACTCGGCAACGGTGGCGTGGTGGCGGTCGTCGACCAGCAGCGACTGCGCGAAGCCGTGCAGCACGCGCTCGATCGCGCCGCGCCAGGCGGCCTGCGCGTCGTCCACCTGCATCAGCTCGCCGACGAACGGCAGCGCCGCCTCGGCCAGGCCGGTGTCGGCGCACAGCCGCGCGCGCAGCGCCTGCATCGGCGCGGGGATGCTCGACGGCGCCTTGTGCAGCGCGTCGATCTCGGTGCGGATCGCGGCGAAACGGCGCTCGTCCTCGCGGCGCTCGGCCATGCGCTCGGCGATCGCTTCGTCCAGCGCGCTGGCGTCGCCGGCCACGCCTTCGCGCAGCGCGCGCGCCTGCGCCACCTGCTCGGCGAAGCCGGCGGCGCTGCCGGCCAGGCCCATGCCGAGCTGGCGGCAGGCCTGTTCGACCTGGCTGCGCCGGCGCATGCGCTCGTCGCGCTCGCGCTCGACCCGGCCGCGTTCGCGCTCCAGCGCCTCGACCCGCTCGCCGCCCTGCGCGCGCTGTTCGGTCTCGCGTTCGGCCAGCTTCTGCTCGTGGTTGTCCAGCGCCTCGCGGCGCTGCCCTTCCTCGCCGGCGAGGCCGCGGTCCTGCGTGTCCAGTTCCTGCAGCCGCGCATCCAGCAGCGCCAGCCGGCGCTGCTCGCGGTAGCCGTCGATGCCCAGCTGCAGCTCGCGCAACTCGCCGACGCTGCGGCGCAGCGCCATCAGTTCGGCGTAGTGCTGCCGCGCCGGGGCCAGCGTCTCCACCTGGCGCCGCGCGGTCACCACCGCATGGTGGGCGCCGTCGAGTTCGGCGAAATCGCCGACCAGGCGGTCGGCGGCCTCGAAGGTGCGCGGCTCGTCGAGCATGAAGCTGCGCAGGAACGCATTGAGATCGCCCAGGTTCTTCGCCGACTGGGTCTTGTGCAGCAGCCGCAGCGCCATCTCGTTGCCGATGCCGAGCAGGTGGCGGAAGCGCTCGGCGTAGCCGGCGAAGCTGTCGAAATGGTGCACGTCCTCGCCCAGGCGCTGCTTGAGCCGGCGCAGGTCCAGGTCGAAGCCGTCCAGTTCGGCAGCCACGTCGAAGCCACGCGGCGCCACCATGTAGTGCTTGCGCACGTCGGCCGCGGCGGTACCGCTGCCGGCGATCCAGAACAGGCGCACCAGGCTCACCGCCTGGCCGTGCGCGTTGCGGTATTCCAGCGCCAGCGCCGACCAGGTCGCGCCCTTGCGCAGGTACTGGGTGGCGATCTCGCCCGAGGCGCTGTCCTGCTGGTCGGCCCAGGCGCCGCGCACGTACGACACCAGGCTGCGATCGCGGCCGCTGCGCTCGGCCTCGCGCGCGGCGGCGTTGAAGTCGACGATGCTCGGCGGGGTCAGCAGCGCCGACATCGCATCGAGCAGGGTCGACTTGCCCGAACCGGAACGGCCGACGAACAGGAAGCCCTTGTCGGCGATCGGCACGTCGGTCAGGCCGTTGAAGGTGCCCCAGTTGTGCACCTGCAGGCGGCGCATGCGGTATTGCTGCGCGCGCTGCTCGGCCAGGGTATCGGCGAACAGCGACGGCGCGGGGACGGGCGCGGACAGAGACGGATCGGACAGGGACGTCATCGGTTGCTCATCGGAAAATCGAGATCGCCAGGCGCCTGGCGGTGGGCGGGGCGGGCCGGCGCTGTGTCGCGGCTGAAGCCGCTCCTACAGGAGCGCAGTGGGTGGCGCCGCTCACTGCACCGCATCCGTCGCCGTGCCCTCGCGCAGGCCTTGGTAGGCGGCAGCGAGCGCCTGCACGTCCTCCGCGGAGAACAGCAGCTTCAGCGCCGGCGATACTTCGTAGCGGTCCTCGCTGCCGCGCAGCTTGGACAGCAGGTGGTTGTCGCGCATCTTCGCGATCGCCGCCAGCACCCGCCGCGCGAAGCCGGCGCGGTCGGTGGACACGTTCTTCTCGTACACGGACAGCACTTCCAGCAGCTGCGCCTCCTCCACCACCGCGCGTTCGCCGCGGGTGTCGGCCTCGGCCAGCTGCTGGCGCAGGAACAGCAGCAGCACCGACTCGATGAAGGTCAACGGCGCGGTGCGCAGCAGCGCCGGGGTCTCCAGCTCGCCGGTGTCGGCCTGGCGGGCGAAGGCCACGCCACTGTCGCGGTCCAGCACCAGTTCCAGGAACAGTTCGCACAGTACCCGGCGCACCGCCGCTTCGTGGCGCAGCAGCGCCAGCCACAGCGGCCCGTGGCGGTAGGCGTCGATGCTCGGCCCGGCCAGCAGTTGGCATAGCGCGCGGCGCGCCTCCAGCGGCAGGCTGCCGGTGTCGCCGGCGAACAGGGCGCTGCGGCCGTCGGCCTGGGTCGCGGCATCCGCTGCCGTGTCGAAATCGTCGGCGTCGCTGCCGGGCGCGTCGTCAGACCAGTTCATTGCGTTTTTCCTTGGTGAACCACACCAGCGGGATGCGGGCGCGCCGCAGCTGGCCATCGTTGCCTTGCCATTGCACCGCTTCCCATTCGTCGGCGACCACCACGCCATGGCGCGTGCCCAGCGCCAGGTAGCCGATCACGCTGCCCAGTCCCTGCTGCGCCGGGCGCTGGCGCAAGGCCTCGCCGATGGTCAGCTGCGGCTGCTCGCCGAGCAGCGCATGCAGGTCCTCGCGCAGGCCGCGCAGGTCGATCTCCGACTGCGCGACCAGGTCGCCGACGCTGTCCAGCGAGATCGTCGCCGCCTCCGCCGCCTGCACCCGGCCATCGACCTGCTGGCTGCGCGGGTCGTGCAGCCGCCACTGCGACAGCGAGCGCAGCCGTGCGCTGCTCAGCGGCAGCGTGTAGCCGGTGGCGGCGGTGGCATGCAGGCGGTCGCGCAGCTGCAGCGCCTCGCCCTGCGCCTGCTTCAGCAACTGGTTGAGCCGGCGTTGCTCCAGGTAGCCGCGGCTCTGCACGAACCCGCGCAGGCTGCGCGCGAAATGCTGCATCACCTCGTGCACCTGGCCGCCGCGCTCGAGCAGGGTGGCAGTGAGCCCGCGCAGGAACGCGCGCTCCTGGCGATCGAGCCGGCGCGCGAAGCCGCGCGCCAGCAGCGTGTCCAGCGCCGCATCCAGCTGCACGCTCTGTTCGGCATCGTTGAGCAGGCTCCAGAACGCCTGGAAGCTGCGCCCGGCCTCGCTTTCGCCGATCACGTCGATACCGGCGAACAGCTTCTCCAGCACGTCGCCGCGCGTGCCCTCGTCGTCGATGATGCGCTCGCGGAACTCGCGGTTGAGCTGTTCGAAATCGTCGCGGACGCGGCGGAAATCCTCGGCCAGGTCGTCGGACAGGCGGATGATGTCGCGGGTGCGTTCCAGCGCGCGCTTGCCGTCCAGCGCGGCCAGCTTGCCCGCGGCCACGCGCTCGATCTCTGCATCGATGCGCGCGCGTTCGGCGCGCAGCGCGGCCAGCCGCGCGTCCGGATCGGTTTCGGTCTGCCCGGCCAGCTGCACCAGCTGCTCGATCACCAGCGACAAGCGGCTCTCGGTGGCGACGCTGGCGCTGCCCTGCACCCCGGCGATGAAGCGGATCGCCTGCGCGGCCTGGCGCGAGAGTTCGTACTCCTCCTCGGCATCGCCTTCAGGCAGGCGCCGCTCCAGCCAGCCCTGCGCCAGCCAGTGCGCCAGGTAGGCCTGCGCGGTGCGCGGCAACTCGCGCGAGAGCTCGTCGTCCTTCAGCGCATCCAGCTGGCGCTGCAGCCGCTCGTGCAGCACCGACGACGGCAGGCGCCGCTGCGCATCGCCCAGCAGGGTCTGCAGCAGGCCGATCAGTTCCGGCGCATGGTCGGCGGCGAGCAGCTTCCACAACGGCTGTTCGCGCAACTGGCGATAGCCGGCGATCCGGACACGATGCTTCATGCAGGAACCGACGAACGCCCCATCCGCACGCTCAGCGCACGCCGCCGTCGATGAAGCGCAGGAATTCGGCGCGGGTGCGCGCGTCCTCGCGGAAGGTGCCCAGCATCTTCGAGGTGACCATACTGACGCCGCGCTTGTGGATGCCGCGGGTGGTCATGCACTCGTGGGCGCCTTCCACCACCACGCCTACGCCCAGCGGCTGCAGCACGTCCTGGATGCACTGCGCGATCTGCGCGGTCATCTTTTCCTGCACCTGGAAGCGCCGCGCATAGGCCTCGACCACGCGCGCCAGCTTGCTGATGCCCACCACCTTGCCGCGCGGCAGGTAGCCCACGTGCACCTTGCCGATGATCGGCGCCATGTGGTGCTCGCAATGGCTTTCGTATTCGATGTCACGCAGCACGATCAGCTCGTCGTAGCCGGCCACTTCCTCGAAGGTGCGCAGCAGGTACTCGCGCGGGTCGGCCTGGTAGCCGCTGAACCAGTCGCCATAGGCCTCGGCCACGCGCCGCGGGGTATCCAGCAGGCCCTCGCGGTCCGGGTCCTCGCCGGCCCAGCGCAGCAGGGTGCGCACGGCGGCTTCGGCCTGGTCCTGGGTAACTGGGGGTTCGGGGGTCTTCTTGGAGTCGGCCATGAGCGAAAACGCCCGTGAGGGGGGCTGCATGGTACCCGAGTCGCATGCGTACCGGCGAAACCGGACGCCGATGCCCGCCGGGTTCGCGGCGCCCTGCGGCGGCACGGGCGCGACGGTCGCGCCCGTGCCGCCGCAGGCCTCAGCCGCGCCCGGCCGCCTTCGCCGCCCGGCGCTCGCGCATCGCGCGCTCGTCGTCCAGCCAGTTGGCGCCCTTGTTGCTCAGGAAGAACATGTACACCACCAGCGACACCGCGATCACCGCCGTGGCGTACCAGACGAAGGTGGTCACGTGACCGGTCTTCAGCGAGGCCTGGTACAGCAGCGGCGCGGTACCGCCGAAGGCCGAGTTGGCCAGCGCATAGCCCAGCCCCACGCCCAGCGCGCGGATGTGGGTCGGGAACAGCTCGGCCTTGACCACCGCGTTGATCGAGGTATAGCCGGTCAGGATCACGAAGCCGCCGGTCAGGATCGCGAACGCGGTCAGCCAGTCGCTCTGCTTGGGCAGCTCCAGCACCAGGAACCAGGTGTAGAGCACGCCGCCGATGCCGAAGAACACCAGCAGGGTCTTGCGCCCGACGATGTCCGACAGCCAACCGCCCACCGGCTGCATCAGCATCAGCACGGTCAGTGCGACCAGGTTGATGATGGTGCCGGCCATCACGTCGCCGCCGGCGAACGCGGTCTGGATCATCTTCGGCCCGGTCACCGAGTACGTGTAGAAGGCCACGGTGCCGCCGGCGGTGACCAGGAAGCACAGCAGCAGCGGCCGCCACTGGTGCACGAACAGCTCGTGCAGCGAACCGGCCGAGCGCGCCCCGCCCTGCTTGGCCTCGGCGATGGCGTCCGAGCCCAGCGACTCGTCCATCGTGCGCCGCAGCCAGAACACCACCAGCGCGCCGATGCCGCCCAGGCCGAACGCCACGCGCCAGCCCCATTCGGAAACCTGGCCCTTGTCGAAGAAGTGCAGCATCACCAACAGCACCGCCTGTGCGAGCACGTGGCCGCCGACCAAGGTGACGTAGTGGAACGAGGACAGGAAGCCGCGCCGCCCGGGAATTGCCGCCTCGGACATGTAGGTGGCGCTGGTGCCGTACTCGCCGCCGGTGGCGAAGCCCTGCAGCAACCGCGCCAGCACCAGCACCACCGCCGCGCCGGCACCGATGCTGGCGATGGTCGGCGTCACCGCGATCACGAACGAGCACGCCGCCATCACCGAGACCGACACCGTCAGCGCAAGGCGGCGGCCGTAGCGGTCGGCGAAGCGGCCGAAGTACCAGGCGCCGATCGGCCGCATCAGGAAGGTCACCGCGAAGATCGCCCAGATGTACAACTTGGCGTTCGTGTCTTCCTTGGAAAAGAACTGCGATTCGAAATAGGTGGCGAACACCGAATAGACGTAGACGTCGTACCACTCGACCAGGTTGCCGGCCGAGCCTTTGAGCGTGTTGGAAATGGAGCGGCGCAGGCTGCCGGGCGCGGCGCCGGACACGGCGGCGGTCGAAGATGCGGGTGTGCTCATGCGATGAGACCCTTCAGCTGGACATCGCCGCAGTATAGGTGGCGATTTGCGAGGACGACGTCGCGAGCGGCAGCGGCCCGAGTTCGGCGCTAACGCTGCAGCGTATCGCGGGTCATTCCGCCGCCTGCGGCGCGCCGAGCGACTTGCTGTACATGCCCGAGCGGTCGAAGCAGCACGCGCGGCGCTTGCCCGAGGCCAGCATGTCGCAGGCGCTGGCGATGCGCTTGATCCGCGTCTCGGCCTTCTTGCCCGAGACGATCCAGAAGATCCAGTCGCGTCGCGCCACTGCGGTGATGTCGTCCCAGGTCGCGCGCGCCGCCGGATCCGCGGCGAGCGCGGCGGCCAGGTCCGGCGGCACCGTCGGCTCCGGCTCCACCGCCACCGGCGCGATCTCCAGCGCCACCGTCTCGCCCACATCGACGCCGGCCGCCACCCGCAGTGCCTCTTCGACCTTCAACCAATGGCTGCCCTGCCCGTCCGGCTCCAGCGTGGCCTGGAACGGCTGGCCGGCGAGCGTGCCGCCCACGCTGACCATGCTGCGCGTCGGCAGCTTGGCGCTGGCCGCGGTGGGCAGGATCAGGAAGGTCCAGGCCGCATCCTTCGGCGCGGCTGGCCGCAGCAGCCTCGTCTTGAAGCGGATGGTGGCGTGGCCCTTGGACATGGTGCGGACGATAGCACTGCGTGGCGGCGGCCTGTGCGGAGCCTTGCCTGCGCGCAGCACGTCGCCATGCCGCGCGTGCCGACGGCATCACCGGTCCGCGCGCACGCCGCTACCGCTGCACATCGCCGACTGCATGCAGGCACGGCCCGGCCGAATCCCTTGTCCCGCCAATGCCAACACAGCCTAAGCGGGCTGCGGCCCGACAAATGAACGGGCCCCGGCACGCGTTACGATGGCGCCCCCACCGGCCGCACCCTGCAGACCCCCCATGAAGGCCCGCACTCCCGACGCAGCCGCGGCGGCATGAGCAACGCGTCGCATCGCGCGGACCCCCGGGCCAACTCCTGGGTCGAACGCCTGGAACCCTGGATTGCCGCGCTCGTCAGCATGGTGTTGCACCTGCTGATGTTGCTGCTGTTGCTGCTGGCCGACCCGCCCACCATGAGCACCCCGCAAGGCGCCGCCAGCGGCGGCCGGACCAAGGTGGACTTCATCGGTGCCACGCGCCAGCCGGTGCATCCGGCCAAGACACCGCCCTCGCCCACCCCGGCGCAGAAGCCAGTGGCGGCCAAGAAACGGCGCGCCACCTCGCAGGTGCAGTCCACCCTGGTCGCGCAGTCCGACCACCCGGTGCCGCCGCCCGACCCGGTTGCCACGGCCAATACCCCGTCGCCGCCCGCGCCCACGCCCGCCGAGCAACCGGCGCCGCCCCAGCCGGACCCCGCCGCGCAGCAGCAGGCCCAGGCCGCCGCTAGCGAACCCGAACCGACCCAACGCCGCGAGACCTGGACCGGGCGCCCGCCGGGCGCGATCGACCAGGACCTGGGCCCCAACGAGGCGGGCCTGGTGCGCGACGGCGGCGGCCGTGGCGGGCGCCGCGGCGACCCCAGCGATGCCGGCCCCAGCATGGAGCTGGGCGGTTACCTGGTCTATTACGACCTGCGCAGCGAAACCCTGCTGCGCGCCTGGATGGACCAGGGCATGAAGGAATTCTTCATCCTGCTGCCCGGCACCCAGTACCGCATGGCCTGCCCGCTGGAGATCGCGATGAAGCGCGGCTCCGGCAAATGCCGCGCCCTGCCGCCGGATTCTCCGGAATTGAAGGCCATCGGCGACGCGCGCGAGGTCATCACCATGCTGCAGGTGTACAAGCAGGGCGAACTGGTGTGGCGTGGGCCGGGGCCGTACAAGTAGTTCTTGTACCGAAGCAACAAACCTTGGGCTGGATAGTCCACAATGATCGGCCAAAAGCCCCTCTCCCCTCGGGAGAGGGGTTGGGGTGAGGGTGAGGCGCGAAAGCGTCTCGCAGAGTCGCATACGCAAGGCTGCGCCCATCCCTGCATACGACGTTGCTACAACGAGACAACAGCGCTTCCACCCACGATGCGCGGTGTAGCATCTCCAAACGTTGGCTCACTTTCCGTCGCCATGCCAATGCACGAGCGCGCAAGAGCAATGCGCGCGAAGCGTATCGCGCGCTCTCCCTGCGCACGTACCACTACTGTGCAAGACACATGTCGCCACCACCATCGACCGACACACACAAAGTGAACAGATACGTGCGCGAGATCACGCGCCATCACGCTTCTTTTGCAACTCCCCAATACCCCCATTGCTAGAGTGCCGGCGCGTCCCGGCGGCAGCCACTGCACCGCGTGGCCGACCGCAACGCTTGGAGCGAATTCATTCAATAGGAGGTGTCACATGCACTGGAAGTCCACTGTCGCACTGCTCGCCCTGTCCGCCGCCGCCCTGCCGGCCTTCGCCCAGTCCGACCGGCAAGTGGTCGACGACATGCTGCTGCGCTCGGCCAATGTCTGCCCCGGCCACAGCACCGACCGCACCGCACCTACCGTCAAAGCCGTTCCTGTCGGCGCATTGCGCGTGATGCTCGACCGCGGCCTGGTGATGTGCCCCGACCGCCGCCTCGACGCCGATGCGCCGGCCGTGTTCTACGGCAGGTTCGGCGTATTCGCCTGGAACCCCGAGGTAAAAGCCGGCTCCACGGTGATCGTCAAGCAGATCGACACCATGACCCGCAACGAGGAATACCCCGCCGAAACCCTCGTGTGGGACGCCAAGGGCACCGCTCTCAAGCAGCAGACCGTGCCCATGTTCGAACCCAAGCCGGGCGCGGCGGTGCTGTACAAAGTGCGGTAACACCCGCCCACGCTTCTCTGCGGGAAGTACCGGCCGCGGTGCTCGACACCTCGGCGCTTTTCAGCCGGCGTCCATGCCGACGCCGGTCCCCGCCGGGGCCGCGGTTGTTGGCGTGCCCCGTTTTGCGGCATCGGCCAGCCACCGGCCCAGCGCATAGACCAGCAGCGGCACCGCCCAACTGCCCCACAACAACAACGCGATCGTGTTCGGCGTAGGCGCCATGCCGGCACTGACCGCACCATAGAGCGCGACGCGGAACACCACCGGCGCCAGCGTCACCAGATACGCCCGCACCATCCAGCGCCGGTGCAGCGCCACCTGCCCACGGCGGATGGCCAGCAAGCCCACGGACGCCACCACCAGCCACGCCGCTTCCGTCGCCGCGAAGGCCACGCGGATCGGCATCGGCGCCGGCGACGTGGCGATCAATGCCGTCGCCCCCAGCATCGCCACCAGCATCCCGGCGAAATAGGCGCGCCCCACCCAGCGATGCACCCACGTATGGCGGCGCCAGCGCTGCGTGGCGAACTGCAGGGTGCCGAGCACGATGCCTGTAGCACCGCCGCCCAGGTGGCACCACAGCCAGCCGCGGCGGGTGAGGAACATGGCATAAGCCGGCGAATCCAGCGCCGCGTATTTCAGATAGACATGGCGGACGAACTCGGCCGCGAACGCAGCCAGCGCGAGCCACAGCAGCGCCCACACCACTCGGGCGGCAGGCTTGCCGCGCGGCACCGCGACACCTCCGCGTATCGGATTGACCTGCATGCCCGCTCCTGTGGCCAGCCTGCTCTCGGCAGCGGAACGCTAGCATGTAAGTGCGGTCGGGGCGCGGGCGGAGATGAAGAGGGCTTGGCGAGGGCGCGGGGGACACTCGCAACCCGATTTCCTACATGCCCCTCATGCCAACCGCGTGGGCGGCCTTGCACCCAATGGCCGCCTACCGCGTTAATCCGCGCCAGCCACACGCACCACCAGCTCGCCGGCGCGCACCTCGATGCACAGCGTGCTGCCGATGGCGAAGCCCAGCTGTTCCAACCAGCGCCCGCGCAGGCGCAGCGACGGCACCACCTGGTTGCTCGCCGGGTAATAGCCGTAGCCCATCTTGCAGCGCTGCGGCGGACGCGTGCGGCGCAGTGCGCGCGGCTTTCGCGCCGCCTCCGCGGCAAGTTCGGCGGCGATCTGCTTGGGCGTCAGTATCGGCGTGAGCGTCGGCTCGACGATGGTCCACTCGCGAAATTCCGTTGGCTGGTGTGGCGCACGCTTACGCGGAGCCGTGGCTGTGCGGGAGAGAGACTTACGCATGGCGCTGCTCCCCATGCGATGCCGGCACCAGGCCATCGCCGCCCAGCCGCTGTGCGTGGATCTCGTCCACGATCCCGCGCACCGCGCGGGCGGCAGTGAAGATGCTCTCGCCCAGAATCGACACGCTCTTGTCGTCCAGCGGCGCAGCGCTGCACACCGCCACCATGTCGCTCTGCGCGGTGATTGCGCGCAACAGCGCGTGGAACTGATCGAGCTGCTGCAGGGTGACGCCGAAGGTGAAGCGATCTTCCTGCGTCTGCTGCTTGGCTGCTAGTGGGGTGTGCCGTGGAGCAGTGGTCCGGCGGGATTTCGAAGTCGTCATGGCATCCGTCCTGACGTAGGCGGACGGGTCGTCCGCATAACCACCGTAGCGCGCTCTTTTTGATATCCAAAAAACAGATATTCACTGGGAGCTTCAGCCGCGCAATGACCCTCGTGACCGTAACCTCGAACCGGGGCCGTCTGCTCGACCGCTGCCCTGAAGCACCTCGCGTCTCGTTTCGTAGACGACGCAATCGCCAGGCGGACAGCTGCTGATTCTGGCGCTATGTTTGGTTCTGGGACGGGGGTCGCATGGGACGCAAACGGGGAAATACCGCTTTTGATGCGCTGGCTGCGTTGCCGTGGCCGCTTGGGTTAGCGGTGGGCATAGCTGGCTTTCTTGCCGTGCGCTATGGACTCGCATGGTGGCTCTCCCAGCACGGCGGCATGCTGGCACAAGGCATCGCGCAACACGCGGACAACACGCTCGCGCCGCTTGCGTGGATCGTGCTGATCGTCTGTTGGATCTCTGCGCTCTTCTCCTTCCTCGGCGCGCGCCATCGCCGTCGCCTGCTGGACACCCGTACCACCCTGGAAAGCCTTGCCGCCGGCGGCTCGCGCCAATTCGAGCTACTCGTCGGCGAAGCCTACCGCCACCAGGGCTACAGCGTGAAAGAGGCAACACGGTTTGCACAGGGCAAGCCAATCGAGCTGATCGGTGGTGAGCGCTTGCTAAAGATGATCCAAGCAGCGCAACGCGGCGGCGCGGACGGGGCATCTCTCAACTCCCGGATCGAGCCGATGCTTGTCCCGGCGATCGGCGCTGCCCCTCAAGCGCGCGCGTGCCGGCAGTACGGGAGTGACGTGGCACAGCGGACCTACAGGCGCACGGGGGGAGGCCTTCCTTGGCTGCAGTCAATTCCCGCGATGACGAGGAACCGGATAAGTGAACCTGACCCTGTTACTTTACCCCGTTACTTGGAGGCAACGTCATGTCACTGCATCACCGCTATGGGTCGCTTTTTCGTAAATTTAATCTTCGCGAGCACTTGGACAAACAGACTGCCGCTATGGAATCTGAGATTGATGGCATCGATGCCAACCAGCTCCTGAACACTCCGACTGCAGATTTTGCAGCATACTTCAAAGAGAAATACTCGTTGCAATCGCCAGTCCTACGCAGAGAAGAATGGTCTGCAAGCAATCACGAGGTGCAGGTAGACGTGTCGCGTGACGGCAACCGGTGGTTTAGTGACGAACACCGTGGCCCCTTTTATATACCAGGCCAGCGGATCGATATCGAGGTCCCGTTTGATGGCGACCACAACCTATTTGAAGCCAAGCCGAGCACTTTCACTCTGTCTGGAACGCCTGCAGGATTCGTTCGCGAAGGAGTCCTTACGATCAGCTTCGAAGTCCCGCATGACGCCGATAGGGATGTCAAAGTGATGGCCGAACGCCGCCTTCAGGAGATTGAGCAACACCTCGATTGGGTCACCAATGACATTCGCGCGCACAACGCGAAATTACTTACAAGAGCAACCCAAGTCATCGATGATCGCAAAGAACGATTGCTAAAGAACCAGAACCGACTTGCATCGCTAGGCATTCCACTGAAGGTAAGAACGGACGCGCCCAAGACATATGCCGCTCCCGCAATCCGCAAGAAGGTGGCGCCCACACTTCCCAGAGCGTCCACCGCGCCATTTGAGCCAGAACCGACCATGAGCATGGAACACTACGAGCATGTGCTCAAGGTGGTCCAAAGTATGACGCAGGTGATGGAGCGCAGTCCGTCCACATTCGCGACAATGGGTGAAGAAGCGCTGCGCGACCACTACCTCGTTCAGCTCAACGGCCAGTTCGAAGGGCAGGCAACAGGCGAGACGTTCAATGCCGCGGGCAAGACGGATATCTTGCTCCGGATCGATGGTAAGAACGCTTTTATAGGAGAGTGCAAGTTTTGGAAAGGCACAAAAGTCTACCAAGATACAATTGATCAATTGCTTGGCTACTCTTCATGGCGAGATACGAAGACGGCAATCTTGATATTCAACAAGAATAAGGACACGAGTAAGGTTCTTGAAGAGATCAGGACTGCTAGCGAGGCGCACCAGAACCACAAGCGTACACTCAATTGGAAACATGAATCGGGTTATCGATTTGTCCTACGCCATCCAGCCGATGACAACCGCGAGCTCACTTTGACTGTCCTCGTATTCGATATTCCCCAACTCGAAAAAGCAGCCAAGGCAGAAAAATCGGTGAAAGCCGCAAGATCATAAATGAGGAAGGGACGCTGGCGTCACGCTGCTCGCATTGCTAGTGGCACTGGACTATCTCAGAAATACAAAGTTGACCACAAATAGACTAATTTTCAAGCTCTAAACAACGCACGCGATTCGACGAGAACTCAGCGCCGGCCACTCGAATGAATACCTTGGAAAATGCTATTCGATTAGTTCTCGCGCACCAGCGGGGCCCGCCGTCGAGGTCGCTGGAGGAACTTGCGGAATGCGCCACGCAAGCCCGGCGGCTAGTCGATATTTCACGCGATACGCTGATCGCAGTGGAGTATCCAGAGAGCGTGCGCGGCAGGACGGCCCTTGCGCTGTTGATGGCCGCGATCGACCAAGCTTGGGGCTTCTGTCATGTGCTGGCTACTGCACCCGGACATGGCCATTTTGCGGCCCTAACGCTCTACCGGCCACTAGTCGAGACGCTCTTACGGGGTGCGTTCTTCGCCAAACCGGCAACAGATGGCGAGGTAGCCTACTTCCTCGAAAAGAACCAGATGCCGTCAAGAACGTCCCTTCATCCAAGGCCTGGACAAATTGGGAAGAAGATCCGCTTACCAGCAGGGGAGCTCGCTATTATCGTATCTGAGGCTTTCGAGCTTGAGCCACGCGACCGACTCCCGCAAGTCGTGCAATCCGAAATCGAAGGGTGGCATGGCATGGTGCACGGTGGCAGGGAGGTCGTCCAGCTTTACGGTGGACGCGCCCGCCAGCGTACGGATGGCACCAAAGAGCCAGTGGGTGCATCGACGACAGCCGAAGAGATGTTCGAGCTTGTACCTCACGTCGCCGTTCTCGCTTGGTTAGCAATGCGCGCGGCAGTTACGCTTGGCAAACCCAAGCAAAATCAACGAGCGCACCAAGCTGCCCAATTGGTCAAAGATTCCTACCAATCGTTCATTTTGCGATGGGACCCGCCGCGCGATTGAGAACGAGCTACCACGCCTTCCTCGCCATGGTCGAGGCCAAGACCCACCGCTTTGCTGGCATCAGGCCCGCTCATGGGCCACGCAAACACACCACGACCACTGATAAGTGGGCCTGACCCCGTTACAGCTAGTTTGGGACTTGGCAGATAGCGCGCAAACGGTAAATCACCAGTTTTGATGCGCTGGCTACATTGTCTGACTGCTACTCGCGTCAATTCTGCCCGAGAGAGAGACACGCGGAAAACAGGCTAGTGCCCATGCGTAGAAACCCCATGGCATAAGGAGCTATTCCTCAATGTTTACTGCGACATGGCGTCGGCCCAAGCAAACCCACTACGGTCAATCAGTGGAACTTGACATTACTCCGGCGACGACAACTATAGTGCCGACGATGTACAAGCAGGTACATTTTGCGAAATTCTGAACCTAGCAGGATCAATTCAGGCAAGCTCGGTGCATTACAGCGCGCAGGAAGCGCAACTGAGACATAGACACCATGCCAAGCTGCTCATGTTCATGCAGATAGCGCCATTCCGAGAAGTTATCCTTAATTACCAAAAGCAACGCCCTGATGTCCGTGCTACCTGTGTAGTCAACCTCAAGCTGGGCGCCCTTCACACTGCTCTCAAGAGCAATTTTGGCGCCGGAAGGGAGGCGCTCATGTATCTTGAGAAGGTCGTGCCCCTCTGCTCGCGGCCGTGTCTCAAAGATAGAGCCTTAAGATAGAGTTCGATGCAGAGAGCCGAGTTGACAACGTAGGGGACTGACAGCGGCCTCCTTTCCTTTGCACGCTCGTTCTGGTCATAGTTCATAAGCAGACCACATGCATCGCGAAAGTCCATCGCTTGCTGACGTATCCGCATCCACTGCGGTACATCCGGTGCTTCGTAACCAAGCTCTTTGATCCTTGCTATCGCAAGCTGCAGATCATTTTCCTCATCACCGGTGGCCTCGAACCAGCCAACGTGCCTCCCGTTGACCATTAGCTCACGGCGGCCCGCCTTATCGTGGTCCATGAATAGCCCCTTTTTTTGATTTCCGCTATTCCATGGCTTCATCGCCATGCCCCCATGCCTGGCTATTGGATGTGAATCCCGCATGGGCATGCTGGCATAGCGCTGGCTGCACATCCAGGGTTTGGGCGGTCCGCGAAAACTGGGGTCAGAGTGCACTTACGCAGACGACCCCGCCACGTTCAGCTGCTCGTCCGCTACGCAGATCGAGTCGCACGCTGATGCTGCCGAACGGAAACCGGGGTCAGTGTGCACTTACGCGGGCCACACTCGCCACTTTCAGCTAGCCGCCCGCTAGGCGGATCGCACCAAACGCTTACGCTGCCGAACCAGCTGTCTCCCCGCATCCAACAGCCAGTACAGCGTCGCCGCGGCCAACGGAATTTCGATCACGTGCGACGTGAGCGCGACGAAGCACACCAGCAGCAGCACCGGCGCCACGCGCCACACGGGTTGGTGGAACGGATTCAGGTAGTGCCGCTGGAAGCCGCGGATGCACGCGACGATCAGCAAGGCGATGGCCATTACCCAGGGAATGGGCCACCAGAGCCTGTCGGCCAGCAACAAGGTAGTTGCCGACAGGAGAGGAATGCACAGCAGATGCGCCCAGCGCCAGCGCCGCACCGCGGTTTCCGGCAATGCCTGCCAATGGCAGAACTCGACGGCCGCCGCACAAGCGACCACCACGGCGCTCACGTACACCCAGGCCAACGCGGCTTGCCGCAGCACATCCCACACGGTGGATGCGTTGCGGATGGCCGCGATCGGCACGACGAAGAACGAAAGAATCGCGGTGACCAGCAGGCAGCGTGCGGCGTAGACCAGAATCCGGTCGAGGGTGAGCCGGGCCGGATCGGCGGCGGCCCGCCAGAACGCGCGGTTGCGCTCGCCGATGGGCGGCACCGGCGTGCCGGCCGGCACGCGCTGCAGCGAGTCCAGCAGGTCGCAGATGCGGTCCGCCTCGCCGATCGGCATGGCATTGAACAGGGCGCTGCGCCATGCGAACGGGGGCGAGAGCTGGCGCAGGTCCTTGCGCAGCCTCCAGGCGGGGACATTGGCGGGGCCCATCGCGCTCAATGCGTCGGCCAGCGCCTCCACCGGATCGGGGCGCAGTTCCCAGGCATGGTGGGCGTCGTGGCGCGCGTCTTCCAGGCGCAGCGGGTCCACGTTGCCGCCGAGCGCATCCCACTCGAAGAACCGCTGCAGCACGTCGAATCGGGTGTTCTCGATGGGCTGGGGCTCCCGCTCCAGCAGGCCGAACACGGCCTGGCCCACGCGCACCTTGTCGCCCAGCGACCACATCACGGGATGTTGCTCAAGCCAGTGCTGCAGCGCGGCCGCGGTGCCGTCGACGGCGTGCGCGACGACCTCCAGGGCCACTGCGTGCGGATCGCAGGGCGCCTCCCGGCGTGGTGGCGCTGTGGGCAGCGGCATCTCGCGGGGAGCCTGCGCACGCGGTGGCGCCGGTGGCGATGGCGCTGGGGGTAGCGGCACTTCGCCCATGGCGTCGCGCGGCAGTGGCGCCTGTTCCAGCGCGGCAGGTTCCTGGATCACCGCGACGGCGTCGCGCGGCTCCTCGCTGCCACCGGATCGGCGGCGCCACGCCAGGGCCTGTTGATAGGCCTCGTGCAGCGCCTGGAATCCGGCCGGGTCGGTGTCCGGCCGGTGCAGCTTCAACAGGCGCGCATAGGCCCGCTTGATCGTGGATTCGTCGGCGTCCTGCGCCACGCCGAGCCGCTCCAGCGCGGCGAGCCACGTGCGGTTCATGCGCCACCCCGCCCGCACCGGCCGGCGCCATGGCGCGCCACTGTGCATCCCCGCTGCCGGCCCCGGCCGCAACGCTCCCTGTCCTGCTGCATCGCCATGCCCCCTGCCTGGCTATTGGATGTGAATTCCGCGTGGGCATGCTGGCATAGCGCTGGTTGCACATCCAGGGTGTGGGCGATTCCCGCATCCCCCTCTGGCGCTCAACGCCCATGTGCTAATGTGGGGTTGTGCGTTTTTGGAGGCCCCATGAGCCGGTTGACCATCGATCTCAGCGATCAGCAGCACCAGAGCCTCAAGGCGCTGGCCGCGTTGCAGGGCAAGACCATCAAGCAATACGCGCTCGAACGCTTATTCCCCGGCGATGTGGACGCCGATCAGACGTGGCAGGAACTGAAAGCCGTGTTGGGCGTGCGCATCGGAGAGGGACTTGCGGGCAAGGTGTCCGCCAAGAGCGTCGGCGACATTCTCGATGAAGAACTGGCCAAGGGCCGCCACGCTTGACCAAGGGCTACGTCCTCACCGAGGCGGCCGAGGCCGATCTGCGTAGTGTCGTCCGCTACACCATGCAACGCTGGGGCGAACCGCAGGTGCGCCGGTACATCGCTGAGCTGGAACAGGGCATTGCTCGCCTCGCAAAGGGTGAGGGATCGTTCAGGGAGCTTGGCGCGCTCTATCCGGCGCTGCGGGTGGCGCACTGCGCACACCACTACGTCTTCTGCCTGCCGCGTGAGAACGCCCCGGCGTTGATCGTGGCGATCTTTCACGAACGCATGGACTTGATGGCACGCTTGGCCGGCAGGCTGTAGTTCCGCTTCCAGGCCACGAAGCTTGGGAGCAGTGTGCACTTCTCCCGGCCACCATCCACTGCCCGAGCGATATGGCGATCGGCACCAGCCACCAGCCGGGTTGTCCGATTGACGCGTCGCCAAAGCGCGCCACAGAATCCGCTCCCGCCCCACAGTGGGTTCTCTTCGTTGCTGGGCCTCATGCAGCACGCTCCCCCCGGGTACGACTGCCCGTTCTGCGGTATCGCCGCCACGCTGCCCTCGCCTGCGCCGGAATCGGCCGTTGTCCTGGTGGACACCAACGTTTACGCCCTGGTGCCCACGCACCACTACGCCGGCATTCAAGGCAACTGCCTGGTAATCCCGCGTGCCCACTACGAGAACGTGTTAGACATGCCGGACGAGCTGGGCCGCCAAGTCTTCCGCGCCACGCGGCGCCTGGCGCACGCGATGCTGGCGGCTTTCGGCTGCGAAGGCATCTCCACGCGCCAGCACAATGGGCCGGCCGGCAATCAGGATGTGTGGCACTACCATCTGCACGTGTTCCCGCGCTACACGAACGACGGGCTGTATGGGGGGCAGAAAGTGCGCTACGCCACCGAGCAGCGCATTGCGCTGGCCGCACGTCTCCGGGCTGCGTTGCCGTAGCGTGTCCTCCAGTGACCGGTTGCCACCGGTTCTGACGTAGCGGCAATGCGGCAGCAGTGGCCCTTGTGCGCTCCGGGTCCGAGCACTGCCGCCCGCCAAACGCTGCTCGATGGACTTTCCTGCAGGACAGGGGAAAGATGCGCCGAGCGCCGTCTCTCACTGGACAGGGATCATGCACGCCACACGCTTTCTCGCCGCGTTTTTCCTGGCCGCGCTGGGTGCGGCCGATGCCTCGGCGCACGAGGCCATGCACGACCATGCCGCGATGGAGCGGCTGGGCCGCGCGCACTTCCAGACCTCGTGCAATGCGGCGGCGCAGCCGCAGTTCGATCGCGCGGTGGCGTTGATGCACTCCTTCCAGTTCGGTCCGGCCATCGCCGGCTATCGCGCCGTGCTGGAGGCCGACCCCGGCTGTGCCATCGCCTATTGGGGCATCGCGCTGAGCAGTTGGAGCAATCCGTTCGCCGGCTTCAAGTCGCCCGCGCAACTGCAGCAGGGCCTGGAGGCCGTCAACGCAGGACGCGCGCTGCAGGCCGGAACCCCGCGCGAGCGGGCCTATCTGGAGGCCGTGGCGCATCTGTATGTGGATGCCGACCGGCTGGACCAGGACGCGCGCAGCCTGGCCTACGAGCAGGCGATGGAGCGGCTGGCTACCGACTACCCCAAGGACACCGAGGCGCGCATCTTCTACGCCCTGGCACTGGCCGCGGCCGCCGATCCGGCCGACAAGACCTATGCGAAACAGCTGAAGGCCGGCGCGATCCTGGAACGCCTGTTCGCCAGGTATCCCGATCATCCCGGCCTGGCCCACTACATCATCCACGCCTACGACGAGCCGGCGTTGGCAGCGCGCGCCGCGGAAGCTGCGAAGCGCTATGACGCGATCGCGCCCTCCACGCCGCACGCGCTGCACATGCCGTCGCATACCTTCACCCGGATCGGCGACTGGCAGGCGTCCATCGACACCAATCTGGGCTCGGCCGCGTCGGCGCGGGCCGCGGGCCAGCCGGCCGACGAGCTGCACGCCAGCGATTACATGATCTACGCCTATCTGCAGACCGGGCAGGACAAGGCCGCCGCGCAAGTGGCCGACGCCTCGGCGCAGGTCTTCGCGCGCTTCGATCCGGCCAAGGCGAACGGCGCGGCGCCGGCCTCGGCCGCCTATTTCGCACGCGCCGCGATTCCGGCGCGCTACGCGCTGGAACGCCGCGATTGGGCGCAGGCGGCCAAGCTCGATCCCGTGCCGAGCCGCTTTCCTTACGCCGATTCGATCACCTACTTCGCCCGTGGCCTGGGCGCGGCGCATCTGAACGACGACGCCGGCGCACGCGCGGCGATGGCGTCGCTGGACCAGCTGCACGCCACCCTGGCCAAGCAGGGCGAGGACTATTGGGCCGGGCAGACCGACATCCAGCGGCGCGAGGTCGCCGCGATCCTGGCCCTGCAGCAAGGGCATGTCGCCGATGCGCTGGCAGGCATGCGCCAGGCCGCCGACCTGGAGGACGCGACTCAGCTCGCGTCGGTCACGCCGGGGCCGCTGGCGCCCGCGCGGGAGATGCTGGGCGAGATGTTGCTGGCGCAGGGACAGCCGGCCGACGCGCTGACGGCGTTCGAAACCTCGCTGGTGCAGGAGCCCAATCGCTTCTGGTCGCTGTACGGCGCGGCCGCGGCCGCCAGGCAGGCCGGCGACGACGCCAAGGCTCACGCCTATTTCCAGAAGCTGCTGGCCATGGCGCAGCGCGCGGATCGGCCCGAACGTGCGCAATTGATCGAGGCGCGGCAGCAAGTCCAGCATTGAACGCCGTGCGTTCGGCGCGCACGCCGCCTGCGTGCAGTTACAGCCACGCGGTCAGGGATCTCGCCTCGGCAATGGATATGCGTCCACTCCGGTGGTTGCGATGGTCCTGACGCTTGCCTGTCGCGGCTGAAGCCGCTCCTACAAATGCTTGTGGCCGCGTGGTGGCTGCACTACGCGCGCCCATCGGCCGACATGCCGTGCTGCATCCTCTACGGCAGTCGAGCGGTCGCTGCCTTTCGGTCAAACGCCGCTTGTGCCTGTGCGACCAACGCGCGGCTGTCGTTGGCCCAGGCGACCAATCCCATCACCGGGCCCAGCAAGGTGTGGCCCAGCTCGGTCAGGCCGTAGCTGACGCCGGGCGGTACCGTCGCGAAGACGGTGCGGGTGACCAGCCCGTCGCGCTCCAGCCCGCGCAGCGTCAAGCTCAGCATCCGGTGCGAGATGCCATCGAGCATCCGCTGGATTTCGTTGAACCGCCGCGGCTGCTCGCGCAGGGCCGCGATGACGTACAGGCTCCATTTGTCGCCGACCCGGTCCAATACCTGCCGCGCGGCTACGGCGCACGGCGCATCGCTGGCGGGAAGCGCGCCCGCGCTCGGTAACACGCATGTGCGTTCTTGTGGGGCGATCGGCATCTGCGTAGCCTCCCGGCGAGTCGCTCGAAGCCGGAATACTAATGAACTTTCGAACCACCTGCCGTGCATCCCTGCGCGGCGGACATTGGTGCAATCGGGAGGTTCCGTGACCGCCAATCTGTGGACCATGCTCGGCCTGTCGCTCGTGGCCTTGGTGGTGCTGATCCCGCTCGCGGGTGGCCTCTTCCTCTATCGCCATTGGGCTCCCGATCGCAGCGTGGAATCGCTCGCGGCGCGTTGGGCGCAACCGCCCTCCCAGTTCGTGGCGATGGACGGCATGCGCGTGCATCTGCGCGACGAAGGACCCCGCGACGATCCCGCACCCATCGTGCTGCTGCATGGCACGGGATCGAGCCTGCACACCTGGGATGGCTGGGCCTCGCGACTATCGCCGACCCGACGCGTGATCCGGTTCGACCGGCCGGGCTTCGGCCTGACCGGGCCCGACCCGCGCCACCGCTACGGCATGGCGCACTCCGCGGCGTTCGTGCTGCGGCTGCTGGACACGCTCGGCGTGCAGCGCCTCGTGATCGCGGGCAACTCGTCCGGCGGGCGCGTCGCGTGGCACGTGGCGCTCGCCGCGCCGCAACGCGTGGATCGCCTGGTGCTGGTCGCCGCCGCCGGTTACCCGCGCCGCACGCCGCTGCCGTTCGGACTGCGCATGGCGCGGTCATCGCTGGGTTCCATGCTGTCGAACGTGCTGCCGCGTTCGATGGTGGAACGCGGCGTTCGCGGCATGTATGGCGATCCCCGCAAGGTCGACGCGGCGCTCGTCGACCGCAACTACGAGGTCACGCTGCGGCAAGGTAACCGCAAGGCGCTGGGCGAGACGCTGCGGCAGAGCGAGTCGGCCGACGCGGCAGACATCCGCCGGATCAAGACGCCGACGCTCATCCTGTGGGGGGAGCGCGATGCGGTCATTCCGCTGCAGGACGCAACCGCGTTTTTCGAGGACATCGTGGGCAGCAGGGTGGTGACCTTCGGCGAACTGGGGCACCTGCCACACGAGGAGGATCCTGCCGCGACCGTCGCGGCGGTCATGCATTGGCTGCAGGACTGAGCGCTCGCCACGGAGAACGGAGGATGGCCGCTTCGCCTCTCGTCCAGTGCCGCGGAGTCCGATGGCATGGCGAATGCCCTGTCGGCATCTTGACCTCCCGTACATCTGCGACGCCGCATCCTCGCCCGAATTTCGACGCCGGAGAACGGGACATGACGAAGTGGTTGGGTGCCGCGCTGGCCGCGGCGATGCTGATGACCGGCTGCGCCAAGGTGGAAGGCGAGAAGTTCGTCGGCCACTGGGTCAACGTGGAGTCGCAGGACGAGACGATGGACATCGAGCGCAACGGCGAGTCGTTCATGGTGCGCAACACCACGCCGCGGTTCTTCACCCGCAAGCCCAAGACCGAGAGTTACCCGGCCATCTACAAGGACGGCGTGCTGCAGGTCTCCAACGACGGCGAAACAGTGAACTTCGCCATCGACGAGGCCGATGGGCACCTCAACACCGGCAGCGACGAGTACCGGCGCGTTCCGGCCAAGTGAGCGCGCGGCCAGCGAACGCAGGCGCTTCATGCGCTTGCGCTCCCGCGCTGATTTAACGATGTGCCGGAACTGGCGTTGGCGTGCACGCGTCAGCCGGTCGCCATCTTCCCCCGCGCACGGTCTTGCGACGTCGAACGAACCCTCTGGACAGCGCCTGACGCGCGGCATGAGCGCGGCATCGTCGTGCTCTTTAAACATCCTGGCCGGCGCTTGCGCCAGCAGCGGATCACGCCTATCGACGCGTTTGCGCCCGACCGTCCTGCGCCCCAGGATCCGACCAGCCACCGCCCAGCGCCAGGAACAGATCCACCTGGCGGTCGACCAGCTGCGCGCGCGATGCCGCCAGCGCCGATTCGGCGTCGGCCAGGGCGGCCTCGGCGGACAGCACATCGAGGAAGCCGATCCTGCCGAACCGATACAGCCGCCCGGCCTGGCCGCTGGCGCGGGCAGCGGCGTCGCGTGCCTGGGCGAGGCTGCGTTCGCGGCCGGTCTGCTGCACATAGGCGGACAGCGCGGTTTCGGTCTGCCGCAAGGCCTGCAGCACTGCGCCATCGAACGCCGCCAACGCGGCATCGGCGTCGGCGCCCGCCGCATCGATGCGCGCCTTGGCCAGGCGGCGATTGGGCCAGCGCCACGACAGCACTGGGCCGAAGGTGGCACCGAAGCTGTCCCCGCTAAGCAGGTTCCCCAGCGAGTTCGCCATGCCCGCGGAGGCGCCGATGCTCACCTGCGGATAGAGGTTCGCCGTTTCCACGCCGATCGTGGCGGTGGCGGCCGCGAGGCGGCGCTCGGCGGCGCGAACGTCCGGGCGGCGCTGGACCAGTTGCCAGCCATCGCCGACCGGGATGGCCTGGCGCAGACGCGGCGGCTGCTGGCAGCCGGTCACGTCCTGCGGAACGTCCGCCGGCAGCCGGCCCATCAGCGCGGCCAGTTCGAACAGGGCCGCCTGCCGCTCGGCCACCAACTGCGGGATCGCCGCCGCGCTGCGGTCGACCGCGGCCTGGGCCCGGCTCACGTCGAACGCCGTGCCGCGCCCGCCCGCCGCCAGCCTGCGGGTGGCGTCCAGGGTGACGCGCTGCGTCTCCAACACCCGCTGCGTGGCCGCCAGGGTCAGATTGGCCGAGCAGGTGCCGACATAGGCGCGGGTGACCGCCGCGGCGACGGTCACCCGGACATGGTCGCGCGCCGCCGCAACGGCCTGCGCATCCGCGCTGGCCGCTTCGATGCCGCGGCGGATGCCGCCCGCCAGATCCATCGGATAGGACAGGTCGATGCCCAGCGCATATACCTGTGGCGACGACGCGGAGGCGGTGTATCCGCCGGCATGGGCCAGCGTAGCCGAGGCGCCCACGTCGGTGCCGAGCGCGCCTTGCGCGCGAGCCTGCAGCACCGCCGCCGAGGCACGCCGCAGGTTGGCGTCTGCGCTGCGCAGGTCGGTGTTGGCCTGCAGCGCTTCGGCGACGTAAGCGTCGAGCCTGGGATCGTCGTACAGCTGCCACCAGCGGTCCGGCGGCTCGGCCGCTGCGAACGCCGCATCCTGGCCGGAGACGAATGCGCGCCTGGCCGCCGGGGCGGCCGCTACCGCGTCGGGCGGAAGGCGGTAGTCCGGGCCGGACACGCAACCGGCCAATGACAGCGCCAACGCGATCGCGCCGGCGCGAAACAGCGCGCGCTTCATTTGCAGGCCCCTGCCGCGCTCGGCGCAATGGTCACGCTCGCGGTCCTGCCGAGGATGAGCCGGGTTTGCGGCGCCGCGGCGTCGATGCGGATGCGCACCGGGATGCGTTGCGCCAGCCGCACCCACGAATACGTCGGCGCGACGGCGGGCAGCAGGTTGTGGGTGCTCGATCGTTGGTCGTCGGCAATGCCGGCGGCGATGCTCTCCACGTGCCCGCGCACCTCGCGGCCGTCGCCCATCAGCCGGGCGATGGCGGTGTCGCCCTCACGGATGCACGCGAGTTTGGTTTCCTCGAAATAGCCTTCGATGCGCAGGCTGTCGGCGGCGATCAGGGCCATGGCCTGCGTCCCGGGCTGCAGGTAGTCGCCCGGATGCAGGTCGAGGTTGGTCACGATGCCGTCGGTGGTGGCACGCACCTCGGTGCGCTGCAGGTCCAGCAGTGCGACCCGTCGCTCCGCATGGGCCTGCGCCAGGTTCGCCCGTTCCGTGGCGACCTTGGCCGCATTGCGCTCGCGCGTTTCGGACGCGACCAGATCGCCCAGGGCGCTGTCCCGTAGCGATTCGCGGCGGGCGAGATCGAGCGCGGCCTGCGCGCTATTGACCGCTGCCTCCGCTTTCTCCAGCGCGGCAGCGAGGCGGGGCTGGTCCAGCACCAGCAGCAGTTGGCCCGCGTGCACACGTTGGTTGTCGTGGACCGGCACCTGGGTGACCAGCCCGCCCATGTCCGAGGCCACGCGCACCACATCCGCGCGCACCCGGCCATCGCGCGTCCACGGCCGCTGTTCGTAGCGGTGCCAGATGGACAGGGCGGCGCAGACGGCGATGGCGAAGACGGCGAGCGTTGCGCTCCAGCGTCCGATGACGACAAGCATGTGCTTCATTTCATTTCTCGAGCAGGGGTGCGAGCCGGATCAGCAGCTCCACCAGGATCACGAACAGCGACAGGCCCACGAGCGGCCGATAGGCGAACAGCCGGTACAGGCCGAGGCCTGCCAGCAGTCTCGATGCCAGCAGCGACAGCGCCAGCGCGAGCAGCGCCACCGCCAGCAGGCCGGGGACGAAGACGCCATCGATGGAGAGGTCGGAAAACATCGCATCAGTTCCTTTCGGCGAGCAGCGGCGACAGCAGGTCGCGCCGCAGATCCGAAAGCAGCGCGAACACGCGTGCGCGTTCGGGCTCGTTGCCCGCGACGACCGTACCGCGCATGCGCTCGAGCGCGGCCAGCAGGTGTCCGTCCACTGCGTGGCGGCGCGCGGCACCGGTGCGGAAATGCGCGGCCGCCCTGTCGATCACCTCGGCATGGCAGGCGCGCACGTCCTGCCCGCGCAGCACTCTGCCCAGCGCACGCAGTTCGGCCACGGCGCCGGCCGCGCGCATGTCCGCAAACAGGGTGCGCAGGGTGTGGGCGGCATCCGGGTCGCCGCGTAACCGGGGGACCAGCAGCCCGAGCCGGTCCAGCATGCGGCTGGTCCACTCGGTGGAGTTGCGTCCACGCCCGTGCGCGCGGCGCGCGATGGCGCGCGTGATCGATCCCAGCAACCTCTCGCGGCTGCGGCTGGTGTCCATGGTCTGGAACAGGCGCATGCTGCACAGCGCCGCGGCCGTGCCCACGAACAGCGCCACGCTGCTGTTGAGCGCGCCCGCGATGTTCGTCGCGTTGGTCGCGCCCAGCCCTGCGATGAGCGGAAAGGTCAGCACCACGCCCAGCGCGCCCATCATGAACGGCGGGCGCGCCAGGAACGAACCGCACACCAGCAGCACCGGCGCCAGGGCAATGGCCAGGCCGAGAAAATCGGACAGGCGCGGGAAGATCGCCAGGCCGTAGAGCAGCCCGACGGCGACGCCGATGGACGACCCGAGCAGATAGCGCATGACATGGCCGGCAGGCGCCTCGGTGGTGCCGAACAGCAGGCACGCCGTGCCGACGATGGAGACCGCCGTCGCCCCGTCGGACCAGGCCGTGGCGATCCATGCGCCGCAACTCAGCACGATGCCGACGAAGGCGCCGAACGCGGCGCGCAGCGCGAGGCGGTGATCGCGGTGCAGGACGTGGCCGTGCGCCTTTTTCGCAAGCCGCGCTGGGACCCGCTGGCGCCAGGCAGGGTCGGCCGCGTGCAACCGGGCTTCCAGCAGGCGGCAATCGCGATGTGCGGTGTCCAGTTCGGTCAGGCTTGCGCGCAGAGTGGCCTGCAGCGCTTCGTGCCAGCCGTTCGGCTCGGCGCTGCCAGCGGCCTGCGCACCGCGCTGCGATGCGCGCAGCTCGGCCATCGCATCGTCCACGGCGCTGGACAGCATCAGCACGTCGAGCATCCGGTCGTGCAGCGCGCGCAGCATTTCGACCTGCGCAGGGCCGTAAGCGCTCTCGAAGCGCAGGTGGATGGAGAGCGTGTGCAGCTCGAGCAGGTCCACCGCCGCCTTGGCGCGGTCCTGCGCCAGCACTGCGTCTTGCGCGCCGGCACGCAGGTCCTGCGTCCAGCGCTCGGCGTCGGACAGGATCGCCGCGACCCGCGCCTGGACGCGGTGCGCGACCTTGCGCGGAAGCACCAGCCCATGCACCAGCGTGGCGGCCAGGATGCCGATGGCGATTTCCTGCACCCGGGTGATGGCGATGGTGAAGACCTCGCCGGGCACCGTCACGCTGGGGAATCCGATCAGGCTGGTGGTGTAGCCGGCCAGCAGGAAGGCGTAAGCGCGGGGTGTGCGGTCGAGCATCGCCAGGTACAGGCACAACCCCATCCAGGCGGCCAGCGCAGCGCTTAACAGCAGCGGCGCATTGGCGAAGCGCGGCACCAGCGCGACCGTGGCGACCGCACCGCCCAGCGTTCCCAGCAGGCGGAACAGGCCGCGGCTCAGCGTCGCCCCGGCCAGCGGCTGCGACACCAGGTAGACGGTGCCGATCACCCAGAACGGACGGGTCAGGCCGATCCGCAACGACAGGTACAACCCCAGGACCGCGGCGGCCAGGCATTTGAGCGAGAACAGCGCGGCCTCTCGATCGGCCTGAAGCGCCGGCGCCTGCAGCAACGCGAGCGGCCGCGAGAGGAAGGAGCGCAGGGAGACGGTGTGCGGCGTTTGCATGGGGCGCATCGTAGGCAGCGGCCCCACTCGCCGAATTTCGCTAGAATGACAATAGTTCGCTAAAACCGGTCAACCGAGCATGTCGCGTGTCGCGCTCCCGGGCTTCGATCTGGATCCGGACGAAACGGATCGGCCGGCCGTCGCCAGCCGGCTGCAGGTGGCCGACCACGCCGCCGAGATCCCGGTGCACGAGCATCGCAAGGGGCAGTTGATCCTGGCCCTGCACGGGGCCGTGACCTGCCAGGTGGAACGAGCGCTGTGGATCGTGCCGCCGCAGTGCGGGGTGTGGATTCCCGGCGGCATGCCGCACAGCAACCGCGCCACCGCCAATGCGCGGCTGTGCTACCTGTTCGTCGAGCCCGGCCTGGTGGCCCTGCCGCACCACTGCGTGACGCTGTCCATTTCGCCGATGGTGCGGGAGATGATCCTGCACCTGGCCGACACGCCGCTCGACGCCCCGCGCGATGGGCACACCGATCGGCTGGCGCGCGTGCTGCTGGACGAACTGGTGCAGATGCCGGCCGAACGCGTATCGCTGCCGGTCAGCCAGCATCCGAAGGTGCGGGCGCTGGCCGATGCGCTGGCCGCGAACCCGGCGGACCGCAGCACCATCGCCCAGTGGGCGCAGCGCCTGGCGCTGGGAGAGCGCACGTTGACGCGCCTGATCGCGAGCGAAACTGGCCTGTCCTTCGGGCGCTGGCGGCAACGGCTGCATCTGCTCGTGGCCATCCGCGAACTCGCCGCTGGCGCCTCGGTGCAGCGGGTCTCCGAAAGCCTTGGCTACGAGTCGGTCACCGCGTTCATCACCATGTTCAAGAAGACGCTCGGGCTTTCGCCGACGCGCTATTTCGCGGCGCGCTCGCGGCGTGGGTCTTCCGCTACCCGGGACGGGACGTGAGCGTTTCGGCCGGCATCGCGCGCGCACGGTGTTGCGCTGCATTGGTTATCAGCGGATAGCCTAAGGGCGACTCTCGCCCCCAGCAGCTAGTCGCGCGCTTCGATCCCACCGAGGAACAGCCCGATCAGGTGCGCGATGCGCGCCTTCGGCCTTTCCAGCTGCTCGGTGACCAGCGAGGTCGCCATGGCCACGGCGACGAGATCGTCGAAGCTGACATCGCGGCGGACGACGCCGGATTTCTGCCCGAGCCGCAGCAGCCGCCGTCCCTCCTTGCCGATGGCATCGCATCCCGGCGTACCGCTCTGCAGCATCGCGCCGAGCGAAGCGGCAAGCCCGCGGTAGACGCTGGTGTGCAGCACCAGGTCCTCCAGATACAGGCGCAGCGCGGCCAATGGATCGAGCGTGCCGGCGCGTGCGTGGCTGGCCGCGGCGAGCGACAGGAAGCGCGCGCTGTAGGCCGCGGCGAACAGCGACTCGCGCGTGGGGAAGCGGCGGTAGAGCGTCCCGATGCCGACACCGGCGCGCTTGGCGACGTCTTCCATCGACGCCTCGGCGCCGCGCTCCAGGAACACCTCCTCGGCCGCGGCGAGCAAGCGCTCGCGGTTGCGCTGGGCATCGGCACGCAAGGGGGTATCGGTCGTCAACGCGGGCTCTTTCGGCATGGCTTGTGGAAACGGAGGCTACCTCCATATACTAAGTGGAGCAATCCTCCACTTATACAGAAGGGCACGAGATGAGCAGCAATCGATTCGAGGGCAAGGTCGTCGCGATCACCGGTGGCACCGACGGCATCGGGCTGGTGACGGCGCAGGCGTTCGCGGCCGAGGGCGCGCAGGTCTACATCACCGGACGGCGGCAGGAGCGGCTGGACGCGGCCGTGGCGGAGATCGGCCGCGGCGCCGTGGGCGTGCAGGGCGATGTCGGCGTGCCACAGGACATGGACCGGCTGTACGCACGCATCCAGCGGGATCACGGCCGGCTGGATGTCGTCTTCGCCAACGCCGGCGTGTCCGAGTCCGCCGCGCTCGGCGAGATCGACGAGGCGCACCTGGAGCGCTTGCTGACGACCAACGTCAAGGGCACCGTCTTCACCGTGCAGAAGGCGCTGCCGCTGATGACGACCGGTGGCGCCGTGATCCTGGCCGGCTCCGTGGCGGGCAGCACGGGCATCGGCGGGCTGTCCATTTACAGCGCGACGAAGGCGGCCATCCGCTCCCTGGCGCGTACCTGGACCACCGACCTGAAGGACCGCGGCATCCGCGTGAACGTGATTTCACCCGGCATGGTCCACACGCCGGCGATGCAGACCTATCTGGAGCGGAACGCAGGCGCCGAGGATGCCTTCAAGCAGATGATCCCGTTCGGCCGCCTCGGTAGCTCGGAGGAGATTGCCGAGGCGGTGCTGTTCCTGGCCTCGGACGCGGCCAGGTTCGTCGCCGGGCACGAGCTGTTCGTCGATGGCGGGGTCATGGCGGTCTAGGAGCTGGCTGCAGGAAGGCGGCGGCCTGCCTGCCTACATGGCGATGCAGGATGCTTTCCGCGGCTTATTCGAACGACAGACCTCATCCGCCCCTGCGGGCACCTTCCCCCGAAACGGGGGCCATGGTCCCGACGGGAGAAAGGAATAGCCGAGCCCCTCTCCCCTCGGGAGAGGGGTTGGGGTGAGGGTCCGGCGCGAAAGCGATTCGCAGTGCTTGGGAGCGCGAGGCTTCGCCCGTACCCTCATCCGCCCCTGCGGGGCACCTTCCCCCAACGGGAGAAGGAAAAGCCGCATGAAAAAGGAACAGCCGCGGATCGAAACAGCGTTGTGGTCGCGCGACTGGGCTAGAACAACGCGCCTTGGACAGGGGGCGACTGGCCTTCCGTCTGAAACGCTGACGCTGGCGGTGCGGACACCCGTTCCACCCCACCCAACCGCCACGCCAGCCCCGAGATCCGCGCCGCATGCCGCGCCAGCGCCGCGCGCAGCACGGCTTCGCTGGCGGCCAGGTGCAGGGTCTGCCGGGCGCGGGTGATGCCGGTGTAGACCAGTTCGCGGCTGAGCACGCGCGCGTCGCGGGTGGGCAGTTGCAGCCAGACCTCGTCGAACTCGCTGCCCTGCGCCTTGTGCACGGTCATGGCGAAGGCGCTTTCGTGCGCGGGCAGCGCAGCGGGGTGGAAGCCGCGGACCTGGCCATCGCCCTCGCCTTCGAACCAGGCGACCAAGGCGCCTTGCGCATCTCTCAAACAAATGCCGACATCGCCGTTGAACAGGCCATGGCGATAGCTGTTTTCGGTGATCAGCAGCAGACGGCCGTGGAACCAGGGCGCGGCGGCGCCGAGGCGGCGGGCGCCGCTGCCGCTGTCGGCCAGCAGTTGTTCGATGCGCGCGTTGAGGCCGCGCGCGCCTTGCGCGCCCGCGCGCACGGCGGTGAGCAGGCGCAGCCGCGCGGCGTCGCGCAGGGCGGCCGCGGGATCTTCGGTGGCGGCCAGCGCGCGCCAGTGCGCGAGCAAGGCATCGCGGCGGGCGGCGAGCGGATCCTCGCTGTCTTCGTGGAAGTGCACGCCGGCCAGCTCGCCGTTGCGCAGCAGGGCGAGCGCGGTGTCGGCGTCGCCGGCGCGCACGGCGTCGGCCAGCGGGGCCAGTGCGAAGCCCTGCGCCTGGCGGTAGCCGCGCAGCAGGTGCACGCGGTGGCCGGCGAGTCCGCCGCTGTGGGTGTCGCTGCGGGTGTGGCCGAGCAACGGCTGCAGCGCTTGCGCGTCGTCCGGCTGCAGCGCCTCGCCGGGGCCGGCGGCCTGCAGGATCGCGGCGAGCACGTCGCCGGCTTCGACCGAAGGCAGTTGGTCGGCGTCGCCGAGCAGGATCAGCTGGGTGCCGTCGGCGACGGCTTCGACCAGTTTGCACATCAGCGGCAGGTCGACCATCGAGGCCTCGTCGACCACGATCAGGTCGAACGGCAGCGGGTTGTCGGCGTCGTGGCGGAAGCGCGGCAGGTCGGGGATCACGCCGAGCAGGCGGTGCAGGGTGCTGGCGCCGGCAGGTAGTGCCGCGGCCAGGGCCGGGTCGATGCCGTTGTCGAGCGCGCGCGCCACGGCGGCGCGCAGGCTTTCGGCCATGCGCTCGGCGGCGCGGCCGGTGGGAGCGGCCAGGGCGATGCGCAGAGCAGCCGCGCCGCTGGCCTGCGCTTGCGCGATGCGCAGCAGCAGCAGGCGCGCGATGGTGGTGGTCTTGCCGGTACCGGGGCCGCCGGTGACCAGCAGCAAGGCGCGGCGCAGGGCGAGTGCGGCGGCTCGGGCTTGGTGGTCGGTGGGTTGGTCGGCGGCGGACGTACCCTCACCCGCCCTTCGGGCACCCTCTCTCCCACGGGGACTTCCTTCGGTCGCCGGGGGGAGAGGGAAAGCGGCTGCGTTTGGAAACAGCTGCGCGAACAGAGGAGCGAGCGCGGCGACGTCGAAGGCCGGCAGCGGTTGCGCGGCGAGGCGGCGCAGGCCCTGCGCCAGGCGGCGCTCGTATTCGCGGTAGCGGCGCAGGTAGAGCAGGCCGTGTTCCAGCACCAGCGGGCAGTCGGCGGCCGCTGGTTCCTCCGGCGCGGGTTGGGCGATCCAGCGCGAGGCGGACAGGGCGCGTTGCCAGTCGCTCGGGTCGGGCAGCGTGGGCGGCGGGCCATCGCGCGGGTCGAGCAGGACCTGGCCGCGGGCCGGATCCAGGCCGGCATGGCCGCTGGCGACGGCGAGCGAGGCCAGGGCGGCGGCGGACAGGACCAGGTCGGGGGTTTCAGGGTCCAGGCGGCTGAGGGTTTGCGCGAAGGCGTGGTCGAGCGTGCGCAGGGTGCCGCTGCGGTGCAGTGCGGTCAGGAGGTTGGGCTGGTTCACGGGGTTGGGGCTCCGTGGGCGGACGTACCCTCACCCCAACCCCTCTCCCGAGGGGAGAGGGGCTCTAAAGCGGCGCCGGCGAACATGGCGTCGACGGACGCGACCAGGTCGGGGTCGAAGCGCCAGGCGTGGACGCCTGGGGAGGGGTCGCGGGTGGCGTCCAGGCCGCGGCAGAACAGGTAGCGCACGCCGCCGAAGTCGCGGGCGTAGTCGTAGGTGTCGCCCAGGCGGAAACGCAGCCAGCGGTGCAGCGCGACGGTGTAGATCAGCGCCTGCAGTTCGTATTCGCTGTGCGCCATCGCCCGCGCCAGGGCGTCGGCGTCGTAGCTGGGCAGGCGGTTGGATTTGTAGTCGAGCACGTACCAGCGCCCGTCGTGCTGGTAGGTGAGATCGATCAGGCCGGTCATCAGCCCTTCCAGGCGCTGCCGCGCGCCGAAGGCCTGGCGCTCGCCGACCACGCCGAAGCGGTGCAGCAGCGCCAGCAGCGCCTCGACGCGGGTGGGCCGCATGGCGAAGTGGAATTCCATTTCGTTGCGGCGCTGCGGTTCGGGCACCGCGGCCAGGCGCGTGCCTTCGGGCAAGGCGACGGTGAGGGTGTGGCCGACCAGGGCGGTGAGCATGGCGGCGCCGTCCTCCAGTTCGTCCTGCGCGTAGCCGCCGCGCTGCAGGGCTTCGACGATGGCCGCGGCCTGCCCGTCCGGTGCCGGCTGCCCAGGACGCCAATCGCGCCAGGCGGCGAAGTCGCAACGCTCGAACACGTCGTGCATGGCCACGCCGAAGCGGTTGCCGGTGAAACGGCGGTCGAACGCTTCCACGTCCAGCGTCGTCGGCACGGCGTCGCTGGCGGCGGGCTCGTCGCTGCCGCCGCTGCCGACCACGGTGGCGCTGGCCATCGGGTCGGCGGCGGCGCCGGCATCGGCGTTGGCCAACTGGGTGAAGCTGTAGACCCACCACTCCGGCACGACATGCCGCTGCGCCACGCGCGCCGGCGGCACCTGGATTTCCTCGGCCGCCGGCAAGCGCGGCAGGGTCGCCGGCGGCACCGTCGTGTCGATGGCGATGGCGCCCTCCGCCGCCGCGGCCCGCAAGGTGTCCGGGTCGCCGACCATCGCCGCCAGTGCGGTGCGCTCGTGCTGGTGGAACGGACCGGTGGCGATCCACAGCGCGTGCTCGGCGCGGGTCAGGCCGACGTAGAGCAGGCGCGCGTCCTCGGCGCGCTGTTCCTGCTTCCACGCCGCCTCGGCGGCGCTCCAGGCCGGATCGTCTTTGCCTCCGCTCCACTTCGACGTGTTCCAGTGCAACTGACGGCCGAGCGGCGGCGCGTGCACGACGCAGTGGCGGCCGGCGCCGCGGTCGCTGCGGCCGATGCCGACGTAGGGCAGGAACACCAGTGGATATTCCAGGCCCTTGCTCTTGTGCAGGGTCACGATCTGCACCCGGCGCGCGTCCGATTCCAGGCGCAGTTGCTGGGTCTCGTCGCTGTCGTCGGCATTGGCGATGCGCCGCGCCAGCCAATCGACCAGGCCGTGCGTGCCGAGCGCGCGGGTGTCGGCTTCCTGCAGCGCTTCGGCCAGTTGCAGGTAGTTGGTCAGGCGGCGCTCGCCATCGACCAGCGCCAGCAGGCGCTGCGCGTGCGCGGCGCCGAGATCGCCGATCAGCGCCAGCGGGCCGCCGCGCTGCCAGCGCTCGCGCCAGTCCAGCGCCTGCTGTTGCCAACGGCGGTGACGATCGCCGTTGTGTTCGAGCGCGGCGATCGCGGCGGCGTCTTCGCCGATCAGCACCGTCGCCAGCGCCGCACGCAGGCGGCTGTCGTCGCCCGGGTCGAGCAGCGCCTGCAACAGGGTCAGCAGTTCCAGCGCTTCGTCGGTGGCGAACAGGCTCTGCCTGCCGGCGGCCACGGCGGGAATGCCGACCGCGCCCAGCGCTTGCTGGATGCGCGTGGCCTCGCCATGGCTGCGCACCAGCACCGCGATGTCGCCGGCCTGCACCGCGCGGCCGCCAAGCGTTGCGGTACCGGCGCGGCCGCCCGCGAGCCAGTCGCGGATGGCGGCGACGCAGGCGGCGGTGCACAGCGCGCGTGCGCGCCCGGCGCTCCACGGTTTGGGCTTGCCCTTGTCCGGTAGCGGCGGTTGCGGCGCCTGCCACAGGGTGAGCGCCGGCGCGGTGACGCCATCGCGCTGCAGCTCGGTGTCGTGGCGCTTGCTGCCGGGCTGCACCGGATGGAAGGCGATGCCGTCGGTCAGGAACGCCTGCGCATAGCCGGCCTGCGCGTACAGCGCATCGATCGCCGCCAGCAGCGCGGGGCGCGAGCGGAAGTTGTGGCCGAGCGGCGGCGCCGGTTCGGCGTCGGCGGCCGCGGCCAGGTAGGTCTGCACGTCGCCACCGCGGAAGCCGTAGATCGCCTGCTTGGGATCGCCGATCACGAACAACGCAGGTTCCAGCCGCGCCTTGCGCGCCAGCTCGCCTTCGCCGAACACGTTGGAGAAGATCGCCCACTGGCGATCGTCGGTGTCCTGGAATTCGTCCACCAGCGCGATGGCGTATTGCGCGCGCAGCTGCCGCGCCAGCGCTTCGGCCTGCGGACTGTCGGGGCGCAAGGCGTGGGCGACGCCATCGACCAGATCGTCATAGGTCTGCACGCGGCGCTGGCGCTTGAGCAAGCTCAGCCGTTCGACCGCATCGTCGCGCAGCGCATGCAGCAGGCGGATGCGGCGCCTGGCGCGCGCTTCTTCCAATCGCGCCAGCGCGGCCAGATACCCGTCCACGGCATGGCTCAGCGGCGAGGTCGGCGTGCGCCCGACGAATTTCTTGTTGGTGCCGGACGCCAGTTCCGTCGCGGTGAGCTTGATCAGTTTGGCATGCGGCGGGAAGCCGGCCGCAGGTGCGGCGGCGAAGCTTTCGCACCAGTGCCACAGCGACGCCAGCCATTCCGGCCTGTAGCTGACCTTGCTCAGCACGCCGTCTTCGATGGCGGCGGCGATCGCTTCGAAGAATGCGGTGCCGTGCGCGTGGAACGCGGCGGCGAGCGCGGCGGCCGCGACCTGCACCTGCTGCGCCGTCGCGGCGACATCGTCGGCCAAGACCGGTGCTGCGGGCAGCAGTTGCGGATGCCGCACCAACTGGCGCAGGTCGCTGGCCAGTGCGTCGGGTCCACCCGGCCACAGCGCGACCAGGTCTTCGGCCATCGTCGCGTCGGCGGCGCGCAGGCGCCACAGGTCGGCAGCGACTTCGCCGAGCAGCTCGCGGTCGTTGGCCAGCAGCTCGGGCGCGGCGAAGGTCTGGCCGCTCTCCAGCGCGTGCTCGCGCAGGACGCGTGCGCAGAAGCCATGGATGGTAAAGATGGCGGCGAGGTCGATCTCCTCCACCGCCTGCTGCAGGCGGCGGCGCAGCGCGGCGGGGGTTTCGTCGCTGGCGTGCAGATGCGCCTCGAGGATCGCGCGGGTGAGCAAGGCGTCTGGCGCGTCCTGTAGGAGCGGCTTCAGCCGCGACAGGTCGTCGGCGATCTCGGTTGCCTGGGCGCCTCGGATCTCTGTCGCGGCTGAAGCCGCTCCTACAGGAGGCGGGGCGGTGTCGGGCACCAGCGTCGCCGCCAGCGCCAGGCGCTCGCGGATGCGCCGGCGCAGTTCCTGGGTGGCGGCTTCGGTGAAGGTGACGGCGAGGATCTGGCCGATGCGCAGGCCGCGCTCGACCACCAGCCGGGTGAACAGGGTGGCCAGGGTGAAGGTCTTGCCGGTGCCGGCGCTGGCCTCGATCAGGCGCACGCCGCGCAGCGGCAAGGTCAGATACGGGTCGTGGGTGGGGGCGCTCATTCGGCGTCCTCCTGCGCACCACGCCACTGCCGCCAGCTTTCGGCCAGCCGCGCCGGATCCAGCGTACTGTCGGCCGCGCCGCGTTCGAGCAGCGAGTACAGCGTGTGGCTGGTGGCGGCGAAGTCGGCGAAGCGCTGCGCGTCGGCGAACGGATCGCGGCCGCGATGCACCAGACGCAGTTCCGGCGTGTCCGCTTCGCTCCAGCCGAAGCTGGCCTGCCACTGCGCGGCAGCGTCCTTGATCGCCTTGTCGAAATCGTCGTGGCGCGCGGCCTGGTAATACTTCCAGCCGCTGTACGGGGCGAACGCCAGCGGTGCCTGCAGGCCTTGCCGGTAAAGTCGCAGCAGCGCGGCCAGCGCCGCCTGCGCCTGCGCCTGCGGCAGCGGTTCGATCGCATCGCCATGCATGGGATGCGGGCCGAGTCCGTCTTCGTCTTCGAAGAAGCGCACGTAGTCCGTGCGTTCGCCGGCGGCGCGCAGCAGCAGCCATTCCAGGCCGTGGCGGATCGCCGCACGGCCGCTGGGCGCGCCGACCTGCACCCGGCCCACGCCGTTCGCGTACCAGCCGGGCAGGCGGCCATGCAGATCGACGCCATCGAGGTGCACCTGCAGGCGTTGCGACTGTGCCGGCGCGTCGCCGCGCCACTGCGCGAACGCTTGCGCGTACGGGCGCAGCTGGCGCAGGCGTTCGTCGAGCAGGCGCCGGCCCAGCGGCCCCGACGGCAGCAGCGCGCGTGCGCGCAGTCGCGCATACAGCGCGTCGGTGGCGCCGCCCAGCACCGCCTCCAGCACCTGTTGCTGCAAGTCGTGCTGTTCCAGCCCGCTGCCCGGCGCCAGCAGCGGCTCCAGGTCGCTGTCCTCGCTGGCCGGATCGGGCAGGCGCATCCCCAGGCGATGGCGCAGGAACTGCCCGGCCGGATCGGCGAACAGGCGGCGCAGGTCGTCGATCGACACGCTTGGCTGCACTGCCGCAGCGTCGGCGGGCAATGTGGACGCGACCCACGGCAGCAGCGCCTGGCGCTGTCCGGCAAGACTGTCCACCGCTGGCCGCCACTGCCGGCGGTAGCTGAAGCGGCGCGGATCGGCGCCGTCTTCGCCGAGCGCACCGAACGCGGCGGCGGCGAACGGTTGCAGCGGGTGGCGCACCACGAGGTTTTCGATGGCCTTCGGATCGGCGTGGTACTGCGCCGCGCTGGCCAGCAGTTCGCTGACCAGCACCGACGCCTCGCGCACCGTGCCGTCGCGCGCATCGGCACCGAGATAACTGAGGTAGAACGCGTCCTGCGCCGAGGCGAACAGCTGCAGGAACAGGAAGCGGTCGTCCTCGCGGGTGGAGCGGTCGCCGTGGCGGCGGCGCGCGCTGCCCAGCTCGGCGGTGAGGCGGTTGAGGCCGGCGGCCGGATCGCGGCGCGGGAACTCGCCGTCGTTCATGCCGAGCAGGCAGATGACCCGGAACGGCAGCAGGCGCATCGGCACCATGCGGCCGAAGCTGATGCCGCCGGTGAGCAGCGGCGCGCGCGTGTCCGATTCGCCCAGCACCGCGGCGAAATGCGCGCGCACCACGTCGGCCGGAACCTTGCCGGCGTACTCGGCGCGTGCGGCGTCGCGGGCGAACTGGTCGATCACACTGCGCAGCCGCTCCAGTGCGCGTTGCGCACGCGGTGCCGACGGCGCTTGCGGGAGCAGTGCATCGAGCAGCCCGAGCAGGCATTCGCGCCAGTCGGCAGGCGTCATCGGCTCGGCCAGCATGGCCTGGTGACGGTCGAGCACGCGCAATAGCCGCAGCAGCGTGTCCAGCGCCAGCAGTGCGCTGCCTTCCAGTTGCGGCCATGGCGCGACGCCGGCGATATCGTCCTCGGCGCCGCTGGCGTGGCCGAGCAGCAGCCGGTCCAGCGCGAAGCGCCAGGTATAGGCATCGTCGACCGGCGCCTGGTGCCGGTGCCGGTGCGCCGCGTCCAGGCCCCAGCGCGCGCCGGCGGCATGCAGCCAGCCGCGCAGGCGTTCCAGCCCGGCCTCGTCCAGCCCGGCGGCCTCGGCGATCGGCGCGCTGGCCAGCAGATCGAGGATTTCGTGCAGGCCGAAGCGCGACAGCGGCAGGCTGAGCAGGGTCAGGAACACGTCGGCCAACGGCTCGCTGGCCAGCGGGCTGGCGTCGGCCAGCGCGTAGGGCAGCGCGTCGTCGCGGCCGTGGCCGCCGAACACCGCGTCCAGGTATGGCACGTAGGGATCGATGTCCGGCGACAGCACCGCGATCTCGCGCGGTTGCAGCGGCGGATCGAAACGCGGGTCGTCGAGCAGCGCGCGCAGCTGGTCGTGCAGCACCTGCAGCTCGCGCAGGCGGGTGTGGCAGGCGTGCACCTGCAGGCTGGGATCGGCCAGGTTCACCTGCGGCAACGGCGGCGGCGCGGCCGGCGCGCGGCGATGGAACAGGTCGCTCTGCATGCGCCGCAGCAGGCTGTCGCCGAGACCGCCGTCGGCCAGCGGACGCTGCCCGGAGGCCAGCGGGTCGGCGTAGACCGCGATCTCGGCCAGCGGATGCACCACTTCGTAGTCGCCGACCAGCGCCATGAAGTCGCGCCCGGCCGCGCCCCAGGCCTGCAGCAGCGGGTTTTCCTGCACCTGCGCGGCGAACAGGTCGATCGCGCCGTCCTCGCGGCGGCGCTGCCACAGCGTCTGCAGGTCGCCCCAATAGCCCTGGGTCGGCGTGGGCAGGTAGAAATGCAGCGTGCCCACGCGCGCCTGCGTGGCGAGGACGCGCAGCACGTCGGGCGAGATGTTGAGGATGGCGAAGGCGAACAGCCGCTTCGGCAGGCCTTGCGGCAGCGGGCCGTCGGCGCGCGCGTAGCGGTCCAGGTATTGGCCGATGCGGCGCGCGCGGTACTGACGGCCGCTGGCGATCCGGCGCCACAAGCGCGCCTGCGGGTCGTCGGCGTCGGCGCCGCCCTCCCAGCGCAGCAGCCAGTCGCGGCGCCAGGCCTGGTATTTCTCGAACACAGTGCTCAGTTCGCCGGCCAGCGCCCAGGGCTTGAGCGTGTCGCCGTCGGCCAGGTAGCCGGCCAGCGGGGCGAGGGCGGCGTCGTGGCCGAGATCGGCCTGCAACGCCGCGTACAGCCGCCACTGCGTGGTGGCCATGTCCAGATCGTCGTCGGCCGGGCCAAGGTTGGCGTCCAGCGCGCGCGCGACGAACTCGCCGGGGGTGAGAAATTCCAGATTCGCGGCGACGCCGTGCGCCGCCGCCAGCGTGGACTGCAGCCAGCGCCGCATCGCCACCTGCGGGATCAGCACCACCTCCGGCGCCAGCAGGGGCTGCCCCGGCACCGGCCGGCGCAGCTCTTCGGCGAGCAGGGCGGCCAGGGTATCCAGCGCGTTGGACGGATACAGACGAAAATCGGGCGCGGAAGGGGCGTGCATGCGTGCGGCATTGTGCCGGATGCGCGGGATGGCGTCGCTGCGCGAGGGTGATCGGTGGCTGTTGCGCGTGCGTAAGCGGTGACTGCGCGCAGCTTGGTGCGCTCGGACGTAACGAGGCGCTTCGCGCCCGGACCCTCACCCCAACCCCTCTCCCGATCCTGATTAGCGTCGAATCTCAGCCGGAGCGCGCAGAGCGCGCTCCGGGATGGCATGAGTGGCCATGGAAGCCAAGCCGAGTTGGTCAAGGATCGCGGCCAAGTTGAAGCGCCGGTTGACCTGATATTGGTGCGCGCGCAGGTAGCGCAGACCGTATTTGCCGAAGGCGATGGCATGGTGGGTGCCGCCAAGGGCGGTCTTGAGATTCCCCAGGATCGTGTTGACCCATTTCAGAGCGGGCTGTTGTACCGATTTGCGCCCGGTGCCGGTCACGATCGGCTCATGGCTCATACCGGCCCAGGTGACGGCGGTGAAGGCGGTCAGCCCATCGCTGAGAACGTGGGTTCCCGGCGCCAGGGCTTGCTGGGCCCAGCGATGGACAGCATCGCGGCAGAAGCTGCCGACCCAGTCAAACCGGACGCATCCCGGCCGACCTTGTCGCGTCTCCACGGCGGCAATGAACGGGATCTTGTTGGTCCACTGTTCGGCACCGCTGCCGCGCGCGCGCTCCCCACCTAGATAGGCATCGTCGATCTGCACCCAGCCGGCCAACTGACGTTGGCCTTCCCGCTCAGCCATAGCCGCCATCAGCTTGTGCTTGATGCGCCAAGCCGTGCGGTAGCACACGTCCAGGTGGCGCATCAGCTCCAGGGCCGAAATCCCGTTCTTGGCCTGGCTCAGCAGATACATCGCCATCCACCACAGACGCAGCGGCAATTTGGTGTCGGCCAGCACGGTGCCCGCCGTCAGGCTGGTCTGGGCGCGGCACTGCCGGCATTGCCACAGCCGCTGGTGCCCGCGCTGGAACTGACTGGCCGCCCGCTGGCCACAGCGCGGACAGACGAAACCGTCAGGCCAGCGGTTGCGCAGCAGCGCGGACACGCACTGCTCCTCAGTGCCGTAATGCTGCAGGAACTGCGGTAAGGACATCCCCCGCTGGAACTGCACACGATTCATCGCCATGACTGCCTCTCCAAGAGAACCGGCAGCAAGGGTGCACCTGTCACGCATCAGCAGCTGAGATTCGACGCTAATCAGGTCTCCCGATGGGAGAGGGGCTACGGCTTTTCCTTCTCCCAGCGGGAGAAGGTGCCCCGAAGGGGCGGATGAGGGTACGGGCGCAGCCTCGTGAACCAAACTCTGCGAGACGCTTTCGCGCCGCACCCTCACCCCAACCCCTCTCCCGGCGGGAGAGGGGCTTGATGCGTCAGTACTTCTTCTCGACGTTGAACATCCAGGTCTGGTCGTTGCCGCTGTCGCCGTCGGTCACGCCGCGGTATTCGACGCGGGTGGACAGGCCCTGCTCGGTGGTGAACACCGCGCCCAGCCCCAGCATCAGCCGGTTGCGGTCGAACACGCTCAGCCCGGTGCGGTACAGCGGGCCGCCGTCGACCAGGTCGGCATAGCTCAGCGTGGCGTCGCCGCGGCCCTGGAAGTCGCGCTGGTATTCCACGCGCAGTTGCGGGGTGAACTGGCCCCAGCTCATCTCGCGGCGCCATTCCAAACGCAGGCCGAGGTTGCCGGTGGTGGTGGACACGTCCATGTCCGCGTAGTGCAGCGCGTACGGCACCATCGCCGCTTCGCTGTACGCATCCAGCGTGGCGCGGGCCATGTCCACGCGGGCGTACGGCGTGATTTGCCAGTCGCCGTGCTGCAGGTCGGCACCGCTGGACACCGATGCGATCCACTGGCTGCCGTCGCGGCGGCCTTCGGCCAGTTCGCCGTTGCCGGTCACGTAGCGGCGCAGGTCGTAGGACAGCAGCTGGTAACCGACCAGGGTGTCGAAGAAGAAATGCCGCCCCGGGTGGAAGCTCGCGTACACCGCCAGCGTATAGGCGGTGGCCTTGCTGTGGCTGCCGTTGCGGCCGACATCGCTGTCGTCGCGGCCCCAACCCACGCCGGCGCCCAGCGCCAGCGCGTCCGAAGCGCGGTAGTCGGCGCCCAGGCTCAGGCCGTCGGTCTGGAAGTCCACGCCGGCACGCTGGGACTGCTTGTCCAGGCTGCCGGAGCGGATCGCACCGCCCACCCACAGGCCGAGGTCGCCATTGACTGCGGTGCGGGCGGTCGGCGTCGCCGCCGCGTCGTCGGCGTCCGGATTGGCGTCCTTGTCCCAGGTGGCCTCGCTGCACGGCTGCGCGGCCACGCCACGCTCGGCTTCACGGCAATGCGAACGCGAGGTGGACTGGAAGCTCAGGCTGTTGTCGAAGCTGCGATCGCCGCGATGGGTCGCTTCCAGCCGGCGCTGGAAGTTGTCGATCTGCGCCTTGGCGAAGCGCCGGGTCGACTCGGCCTGCGCGTCGATCAGCCCGCGCACTTCCGCATCCAGGCTCGGATCGGCACGCGGTGCGACCACGAACACGATGTCGGCGGGCACCGAGGTCGCCACCGCGTTGGACAGGGTGAAGCGCACCGTGGCCTGGCCGGAGAACGCCGGGTTCGGCGTGAAGGTCATGATGAAGCTCGGCCCATCGGCCGCGGCCGCGGTCGGCGTGCCGGTGCCGGCGGCAGATGCGCCGCCGCTGCGGGTGATGGTCGCGGTACCGGCATTGGCCGGCAGGATCGCCACCAGCGCGGCGGCCACGAACGGCCCGCCGGTCGCATTGCGGGTCAGGTCCACCGTCTGCGCTTCGCCGGGCACTGCGGCCGCCGTCGCCGACGCCGCCACCGGGCGCGCATTGACGGTGATGGTGACCGTGGCCGGCGCCGAGGTGCCGCCTGCGCCGGTGGCGGTATAGCTCAGGGTGTCGGCGCCGACATAGCCGGCCGCCGGCGTGTACACCAGCTGCAGGCCGTTCACCACCGCGGTGCCGTGGGTCGGCGCCGCGGTCACCGCGATCGTGTCGATGCTGCCGGTGTCGTTGCCGGTCACCGCCAGGGTCAGCGCGGTCTCGACCAGCGTGGCGCCGGTGTCGTTCACCGCCACCGGTGCGGGCACCGCCGCGGCGATCGCCACGGTGTAGGCCTGCGCGGCGCCGAAGCCATGCGCGTCGGTCACGCTGACGGTGAAGGCGGCGTTGCCGGCGGCGGTCGGCGTGCCCGCGAGCACGCCAGCGGCGGTCAGGGTGAGACCAGCCGGCAAAGTGCCGGCACTGACCGCATAGCTGTACGGCGCGGTGCCGCCACTGGCGCTCAGGGTCTGGCTGTAGCCGGTCCCCACGGTGCCGGCGGGCAGCGTCGGCGGCGCGATGACCAGCGTCGGCGCGGCGATGCTCAAGGTGTAGGCATAGCTCACCTGCGCGGCCACCCCGGCGGTGCTGTCGGTCGCGGTCACGGTGAAGGCGAAACTGCCGGCCACGGTCGGCGTGCCGGACAGCACCCCGCCCGTGGTCAGGGTCAGCCCGGCCGGCAGCGCGCCGGCACTGATCGCGTAGCTGTACGGCGCGGTGCCGCCGCTGGCGCTCAGGGTCTGGCTGTACGCGGTGCCGGCGATGCCGGCGGGCAACGTCGGCGGCGCGATGGTCAGCGTCGGCGAGGCGATGCTCAGCGTGTAACTGTGGCTCGCCTGCGCGGCCACGCCGGCCGTGCTGTCGGTCGCGGTCACGGTGAAGGCGAAGCTGCCGGCCACGGTCGGCGTGCCGGACAGCGCGCCGCCCGCGGTCAGGGTCATCCCCGTCGGCAGCGCGCCGGCGCTGAGCGCGTAGCTATACGGCGCGGTGCCGCCGCTGGCGCTCAGGGCCTGGCTGTAGGCGGTGCCGATGGCGCCGGCCGGCAAGGTCGGCGGCGCGATGGTCAGCGTCGGCGAGGCGATCGCCAGCGTATAGGCCTGCGCGGCGCCGAAGCCGTGCGCGTCGGTGACGCTGACGGTGAAGGCGAAGCTGCCGGCCACGGTCGGGCTGCCCGACAGCACACCGCCCGTGGTCAGGGTCAGGCCGGCCGGCAAGGCGCCGGCACTGAGCGCGTAGCTGTACGGCGCGGTGCCGCCGCTGGTGCTCAGGGTCTGGCTGTAGGCCGTGCCGATGGCGCCGGCCGGCAAGGTCGGCGGCGCGATGGTCAGCGTCGGCGACACGATGCTCAGGCTGTAGCTCTGGCTGGCCTGTCCGGCGGTGCCGCTGGTGCTGTCGGTCGCGGTCAGGGTGAAGGCGAAGCTGCCCGCCACGGTGGGCGTGCCGCCGAGCGCGCCGGTCGCGCTGTTGACCGTGACGCCGGCCGGCAACGCGCCGGCGCTGAGCGCATAGGTGTAGGGCGCGATGCCGCCGCTGGCCGGGGTAATCGCCGCGCTGTAGGCCTGCCCGGCGGTGCCGTTGGACAAGGCGGTCGCCGGCAACGTCAACGTGGGGGCCGCCACGGTCAAGGTGTAGGCACGGCTGCCGGTGGTGGGCGCGCCGCTGTCGGTGGCGCTCGCGGTGAAGTTGAAGCTGCCGCTGGCCGTCGGGGTGCCGGACAGCACGCCGCCCGTGCTCAACGTCAGCCCGGCCGGCAACGCACCGGCGGTGACAGTGAAGGTGTACGGCGCGGTGCCGCCGCTGGCGCTCAGCGTCTGGCTGTAGGCGCTGCCTGCGGTCGCCGCCGGCAGCGATGCCGGCGCGACCGTGACCACGGCGTCGTCGTTGAGGATGGTGCCGGTGCCGGTGGCGCGCGCGATGCTCGCGTTGCTGGCGCCGGACAGGCCGACGGTGAAGGTCTCGTTGGGCTCGACCGTGGTGTCGCCGTTGACGGTGATGGCCACGCCCTGCGCGGTGACGCCCGGCGCGAAGGTCAGCGTGCCGGAGCGCGCCACATAATCGCTGCCGGCGGTGGCGGTGCCGTCGGCGGTGGCGTAGTTGACCGAGACGGTCTGGCCGCTGGCCGCGCTCAGGCTCACCGTGAAGGTCGCCGTAGTGGTGCCGCTGTTGCCTTCGTTGACACTGACATCGTCGATCGACAGCGCCGGCGGCGCATCGTCGTTGACGATGGTGCCCTGGCCCTGCGCATCGGCGACGGACGCGCCGGTGACGTTGCTGACGTTGACGAAGAAGGTCTCGTTGGGTTCGTTGAGGGTGTCGCCGTTGACCAGCACGGTGAAGGTGGCGCTGCTGCTGCCGGCGGGAATGGTCTGCCCGGTCAGGCTCGATGCGACGTAATCGACGCCGGCCGTCGCGGTGCCGTCGGCGGTGGCGATGTCGAAGCCGACACCGCCGGCGCCGGCCGGCTGGCTCAGCGACACGGTGAAGGTGGCGTTGGTGGTGCCGGCGTTGCCCTCGTTGACGGAGACGTCGTTGATCGACAGCGACGGCTGATCGTCGTTGAGGATGGTGCCGGTGGCGCTGTTCGGCGAACCGACGGTGTAGCCGCTGCCCGCGCTCAGGCTGATGACGACGGTCTCGTCGGGTTCGACGGTGCTGTCCGGGGTCGGGTTGATGGTGATGGTGCCACTGGTCTGGCCGGCGGCGATCACCAGCGGCGAACTCACGGCCGCGTAATCGGTGCCGGAGGTCGCGGTGCCGCCGACGCTGTAGGCGACCGACACTGCGCTCACTGGCGCCTGGTCGAGCGTGACGGTGTAGACCAGATTGGTGGCACCGTCCTCGGCCACGCTGGCGGGAGACACCGCGATCGATGCGGTGGGCAGATCGTCGTTGAGGATGGTGGCGGTGGCACTGGCCGGGCTGCCGACCGCGTAGCTGGAGCCGCTGGCCACGTTGATAATGACCGTCTCGTCGGCCTCCACCGTGGTGTCGGCGACCGGGGTGATGGCGAAGCTGGCCGAAAGGGTGTTGGCGGGCACCACGACGCTGTTCACCGCGCCGGTGTAGTCCACGCCGTTGGTGGCGGTGCCGGCGCGGTTGAGGTTCACCGTGATCGCCGAGCTGCTGGTCTGGCTCAGGGTCACCGTGTACGTGAACGATGCGCCGCTGTCTTCGTTGCGGCTGGCCGGGCTCACCGAGATGCTGGCGGTGATCGCCGGGGTGATGGTGATGTTGACGGTGATGTTGTTGCCATCCTCGTCTTCCAGCGGAAAGGTGTCGCTGGTGGCCGAATCGCCGTTGTGGGTATAGGTGACGGTCTGCGTGCCCGATCCGCTCTGCGCACTGATCGAGATCGTGCCGTGCGCTGGTTGCACGCCGTTCCAGCCGATGCCGAAGTTGTTCGGGCCATCGCAGTTGGAAACGTCGATGACCACGGAGCCGCCCTGGAGAACGGTCGCACTCAAGGTCGGGCATGGCGAGACCGCCGCTGCGGCCAGCCCGGGACAGAGCAGCGCCAACAGCAGCAGCGCAAAAGCCAGCGGCCAACGCCAACCGACACGCACGCGCTCGCGCGAATTGGTGCAATTCGTAGACATATTCATATTCCCCGAAAGATCACGCCATCCCGTTGGCGCCGGCAACGATCCTGGTGCCCCAGACAGCACGGATACAAGCCTGACAAGGCGTTCCCCTCCGCGCTGCGGTCGCATTTGAACAGGAAGTTCACACTTTGGTAAAGCAACAAATGCAACGACACTGTCTGATTCAGCATTATCAAGACTTGCATGGAACAAAAGTCGTGATTAAGTAGGCGCCGCCAGACATCATGTCTGTCGCCAACAATCCGGGGGGGAGTATCCGCATGAGCGAATTCTTCGTCGGTCAGATCATGCTGACCGGTTTCGTTTTTGCGCCCAAGTATTTTGCGCAATGCAACGGCCAGCTGCTGCCGGTCAACCAGAACCAGGCACTGTTTACCCTGCTCGGGACCCGTTTCGGCGGCAATGGCAGTACCAATTTCGCGCTGCCCGACATGCGGGGGCGCACGCCGGTCGGCTACGCGCCCTCGGCTGATCCCGCCTGGCAGCCTTCGCCGCCGCCGTTGGGCCAGAGCGGCGGCGCGGAGAACGTCTCGCTGTTGCCCAGCAATCTGCCGGCGCACAGTCATTTGCTGGAATGCACCAACACCGCTGGCAACAATCGCAATCCTGCCGGCCGCTCGTTCGCCAACAACACCAGCACGACCGGTCCGGCCGCGCTGTATGCGGCGCCGGGATCGCTGGTGGCGATGAATGCGGCGACCGTGGGCAATGCGGGCGGCAGCCAGCCGCATCCGAATCTGCAGCCTTACACCACGATCAATTTCTGCATCGCGCTGTCCGGCATCTTCCCCTCGCGCAGTTAGGCAAACGCATTCACGCGAGGCGCGCCGGCGGCGCGCGGCGCACCACCGACCAGGAAGGACACCATGGCCACTCCATTCATCGGCGAAATCCGCTTGTTCGGCTTCGGCCGCACCCCGCAGGGCTGGCAGGCCTGCGACGGCTCGCTGCTGCAGATCTCCGAATACGAACCGTTGTACGTACTCATCGGTACCGCCTACGGCGGCAATGGCACGACCACGTTCGCGGTGCCTGACCTGCGCGGCCGCCTGCCGATCCACCAGGGGCAGGGGCCGGGCCTGAGCAACTATGTCCTCGCCCAGCTCTCAGGCACCGAGACGGTCACGCTGACCGAATTGCAGCTTCCGGCGCACACCCACACGCTGGCCGCCACAACCGCCGCGGCGACGGCGACCGCACCGTCCGGGCTGTTGCCCGCCACGGTCAGCGGCGACGTGTTCTACGTGACCAACACCGCCGGCGCCACCGCGGTGCCAATGGCCACGCAATCGACCACGATCACCGGCGGTGGCCAACCGCACGAGAACACCATGCCCACGTTGACGGTGCAGTACTGCATCGCCACCACCGGCATCTTCCCGCAGCAGAGCTGATCCCATTCGCCACGCCGCCGCGCTGATCGCGGCGCCTGCCTGTTCTACCGGAGGAATGCATCCATGACCGAACCCTACATCGGCGAGATCCAACTGTTCGGCTTCGATTTCAATCCCGTCGGCTGGGCATTTTGCAATGGCGCCACGCTGCCGATCACGCAGAACACGGTGCTGTACTCGCTGCTCGGCGTGGCCTACGGCGGCAACGGATCCAGCACGTTCCAGCTGCCGAATTTCTGCGCGCGTGCCGGCTGCGAGCAGGGCCAGGGCGCCGGGTTGACCAACCGGCAGCGCGGCGACGCCTTCGGCAGCGTGGGGGTCAGCCTGCTGAGCACACAGATTCCGCCGCACCAGCACAGCATCACCGCGTTCTCGCAATCGGATCAGTCCAAGAAGAGCGGCACGCCCGCCAATGGCGCGGCGCTGTCCTCGCTGGGCAGCACCACGGCGCGCCCCTTCGCGACGGTACAACAGCCGGAGACCCAGTTCTCGCCGACCGCGCTGCTGCCCACCGGCAACGGCCAGGCGCACGAGAATCGGCAACCCTACCTGGCAGTGAACTTCTGCATCGCACTGCAGGGCGACTACCCGGTCTTCGACTGAGGCGGGGATGATCGCGGCCGGCACGCTACCAAGCTTTCCGGAGCGGGACGCCGGGATCGCCGCGCCCGCCGCGCTGCGCCCGCACGGCATCGGCCTGCGGGCGGCGGCGACGAAGGATCTGGACTGGCTGCGCGCGCTGTACGCCAGCACGCGCAGTACCGAACTCGCGGCAGTGCCATGGCCGGAAACGGCCAAGCGCGCCTTCCTCGACCAGCAGTTCGCGCTGCAGCATGCGCACTACCTGCGGCACTTCGCCGGCGCCGATTTCCTGATCGTGGAAACCGCGCAGGCGCCGCTGGGCCGGCTCTACCTGGATCGCAGTAAGGCGCCGCATGTACTGGTCGACATCAGCCTGCTGCCGGACTGGCGCGGGCAAGGCGTCGGCACCGCGCTGATCGCGCATGCGCAGGCGTTGGCGGGCGCGGCCGGGTGTGCGCTGTCGCTGCACGTGCTGCATGCCAATCCCGAAGCGCGTCGGCTGTACGCGCGGCTGGGCTTCGTCGCCGGCGACGCCAGCGACACTCACCTGGAGATGCACTGGCGCGCCGCGAGCGCGGCGCCGGCACTCAGTTGAACACGGCCTGGTAGAGGAAACCCTCGCGCTCGCGTGCCACCGGCACCAAGAAGATCCCCAGTTCGCCCAGGCGAGGATGGCGCATGCGATAGGTCTGCTGCGGGAACAGGAACGAGGATGTGTTGCGAAACAGCAGCGAGAAGGGCGCGCGATGCATGTTCGGCTTGACCGGCAGCGGCCGCGCCTCGACCAGCACGAAGGGAACCTCGCCCTCGTTCAATTCCGCCGCGAAAGTCTCGTTCACGCTTCCGGCGAAATGCTCCAGCGTCAGCAGCTCCATCCACTCCTCCCTGTCGGCGGCACGATTGCCACAATGCATCCTCGCGTTCCATCGCGCCCGGCACAAGCGTGCGCGCGCAACTGTCCACATCGGCGCAGCGCACGGCAGCACGCGTGCGCCGAATCGGGACGGGCGCGCGCACCGCTGCATGCCAATCGGGGTAACGCATCGCCCGCTGTCGTTCACGCCACGACTGCATTGCCGACAGCGGCGCCCTAGCCTCCTGCAGCAGCGCCTGTCGGCTGCAACCACGCCAGCGTGCCGGCTTCGCCATACACTTGCGCATTTGCCGATCGCAATCCATCACGTCCCCCACGCCCCGGCGCCCGTGCGCGGCTCAGCGGCGCGCATGGCCGTATGTCGATAGCGCCGAGGCGGTGCGGTCGCCCGCCCGATGGCCGGGCGCCGCCGCCGCGACGCGGCTCGATACACGCTGTTGCATGTACGGCGTCGCGCGGCCTATGGGCACGCAGGCGCCGCGGGTGCGACAATACTGCACGGCCCAGTTCGGTTAAGTTCAGCCGACTGGCTCAATCCTGTGTTGATTTTTCGTTAAAGGCCGCGATGGCGTCTCCCGAATCCAACTTGGTGCAGCTGTCCGGCGTGCGCATCGACCGCGGCGGCCGCGCGATCCTGCGCGACGTGTCGCTGGCGGTGCCGCGCGGCAGCATCACCGCCGTGCTCGGCCCGTCCGGCAGCGGCAAATCGACCCTGTTGGCGGCGCTGACCGGCGAGCTGGTGCCGGTCGCGGGCACGGTCGAGGTGTTCGGCCAGCCCTTGCCGCGCGGCAGCCGCGCGCTGCGCGAGACGCGCAAGAGCATCGGCGTGCTGCTGCAGGGCAATGGCCTGCTGACCGACCTGAGCGTGGCCGAGAACGTGGCGCTGCCGCTGCGCGCGCATACCCGCCTGCCCGAGCCGGTGCTGCAACGGCTGGTGGCGCTGAAGCTGCACGCCGTGGGCCTGCTCGCCGCCGCCGACGCCTGGCCGCGCGAGCTGTCCGGCGGCATGGCGCGGCGCGTGGCGCTGGCCCGCGCGCTGGCCCTGGACCCGCCGCTGATGATCTACGACGAACCGCTGACCGGCCTGGACCCGATCGCCTCCGGGGTGATCATGAGCCTGATCCAGCGCCTCAACGACACCCTGGGCCTGACCAGCATCATCGTCAGCCACCACGTCCACGAAACCCTGCCGATCTGCGACCAGGCAGTGGCCATCGCCAATGGCGGCGTGGTCTTCGCCGGCACCCCGCAGGACCTGCAGGCCAGCACCGATCCGCTGCTGCAGCAGTTCCTGCACGGCCGCCCGGACGGCCCGATCCCGTTCGATGCGCCGGCGCGCGCGCGGAGCGCCGCCTGATGGGCGCCGTCGCCTCGATCCGCGCGCTGGGCCGCGCCGGGCTGTTCTCGATCACCGTGCTGCGCGGCTCGCTGCCGACCCGCGATTTCCTGGCCGAACTGGTCCGCGAGATCTACAAGGTCGGCGCGCGCTCGCTGCCGATCATCGCCGTCGGCGGCGCCTTCGTCGGCCTGGTGCTGACCCTGCAGGGCTACCGCACGCTGCAGACCTACGGCGCCTCCGATGCGCTGTCCACGCTGCTGGGGCTGTCGCTGTACCGCGAACTGGCGCCGGTGCTGACCGCGCTGCTGTTCATCGGCCGCGCCGGCAGCTCGATCGCCGCCGAACTGGGGCTGATGCGCGCCACCGACCAGATCAAGGCGCTGGAGCTGATGGCGATCGACCCGGTGGCCAAGGCGGTGGCGCCGCGTTTCTGGGCGGCGGTGCTGACCGTGCCGCTGCTGACCGGCATCTTCTGCTCGCTGGCGATCAGCGCCAGCTACTTCGAAGCGGTGCACGTGCTGGGCCTGGACAAGGGCACGTTCTGGTCGGCGCTGTCGAGCAGCGTGGATTTCTGGGACGACTTCGGCGTGGCGATGCTGAAGTCGGCGGTGTTCGGCGGCACTGCGGCGCTGGTGGCCTCGTATGTGGGCTTCCACGCCGAGCCGACCATCGAAGGCACCTCGGTGGCCACCACCCGTGCGGTGGTGAACGCCTCGCTGCTGGTGCTGATGTTCAATTTCGTCCTGTCGGCGCTGCTGTTCCAGTAAGGAACTGCGCGCCAACGCCCGCCCTGGCCGGCGGGCACTGCTGCAACACCGGCCGCGGCACTGTCGCCGTGGCTTAGATGAATCAACAAGGTAGACACGTTATGGCTATCCGTGGTCCCCGTCTCGAGTTCGCCGTCGGCGCCTTCCTGCTGCTGGGCCTAGCCTCGCTGCTGGTGCTGGCGCTCGCCTCCACCAACCGCCAGTGGGGCTTCGGCGGCGGTCGCTACGAGCTGACCGCACGCTTCTCGCAGATCGGTCAGCTGCGCCAGCAGGCGCCGGTGAAGATCGGCGGGGTGATCATCGGCCAGGTGGCGAAGATCGAGCTGGATCCGGCCAAGTTCGACTCGGTGGTGACCCTGGCCATCGACGACCGCTACAAGGACCTGCCGGCGGACACCTCGGCCGGCATCCTGACCAGCGGCCTGCTCGGCGAAAGCTACGTCGGCCTGCAGCCCGGCGGCGACCCGGATACGCTCAAGCCCGGCCAGGAAATCGCCTTCACCCAGCCGGCGGTGGACCTGATCCAGCTGGTCGGCAAGTACATGTTCGGCGGCGGCAGCGGCAGCGGCGACAAGAACGCAACACCCGATGCGGCAGCCTCAGCGAACCCCGCCACTCCCTCTACGGAAACGGAACCCAAGCCATGACCAACAAACTGCTTTCCGCCGCGCTCGCCGCCGCCCTGGCCGCCGCCGCACCCGCCATCGCGCTGGCCCAGGCCGCGCCTGCCGCGGCCGCCGCCCAGCAGGGTTCGGCCAGCAAGGTCGTGCTCGACAACAGCACCCGCATCCTGACCACGCTGGAACAGCGCCGCGCCGAGTTCAAGAGCAACAACGCCGCGCTCAAGCAGTTCATCAACAGCGAGATGGACAAGTCCTTCGACCGCGACTACGCCGCGCGCCTGGTGCTCGGCGTGCACGGCCGCGGCGCCTCCGATGCCGACGTCAAGCTGTTCGCCGATGCGATGGCCGATAACCTGATGCAGCGCTACGGCAGCTCGCTGCTGACCTTCGAAGGCAAGCCGCAGGTGCGGATCAAGTCGGAAACCCCGCTGCCGGGCGGCCGCGGCGCCAAGGTTTCCACCGAGCTGCTGCGCAGCGGCGGCGACCCGATCCCGGTCGACTACCTGGTGCGCAACGTCGGCGGCAGCTGGAAGATCTTCGACGTGATGGTGGAAGGCGTGTCCTACGTGCAGACCTTCCGCAATCAGTTCGACACGCCGCTGCGCACCAAGTCGATCGCGCAGGTCGCGGCCGAGCTGCGCAACGGCTCGATGCAAGTGGCGCCGGCGAGCAACAGTGGCAAGTGAGCCACGCCTGCGCCGCGACGGCGACACGCTCGCGCTGAGCGGCGTGCTCGACCGTGCCGCGGCCACCGCGCTGTGGCCGGCGGCACTGCCGCTGCTGGCCGGCGCGAAGGCGCTGGATCTGCGCGAGGTCGCCCAGGTGGACAGCGCCGGCCTGGCGCTGCTCGCCGAACTCACCGCACGCCTGCGTGCGCAGGGCCAGGCCGAGGTCGCCATCCATGGCGCCCCGGCCGGCCTGACCGAACTAAGCGCCGCCTACCGGCTGGCGCCGACCCTGGATTTCCAATCTCCCCCGGCGGCGAGCTGACCCCATGAACGTGCTGCGTATCCTCACTTCCCTGGCACTGGCCGCCGCCCTGGGCGCGTGCGCCGGCGCCCCCAAGCGCACCCCGCCGCCGCCAGCCGCGACCACGGTGCAGCCGACGCCCGCCGACACGGCGGTGGCCGATAGCGGTGCCATGGATGCAGCGCCGCCAGCCGCCGATGCGCAGGCCGCCGTGCCCGCCCCCACCGCCGGGGACACGACGGCCGCCCCGGCAAGCGTGCCGCCGACCGGTGGCGCGGCGATCGCCGCCGAAGACGACTACGCCGCGCTGTACGGTAGCGACCCGTACAACCCGGTGGCCGATCCGACCCTGCCGGCCGGCGTCGCCGTGCCGCAGAGCTACGATCCGTGGGAGAAGTTCAACCGCAAGGTGCACACGTTCAACAACGTGGTCGATCGCACCGTGGCGCGGCCGCTGGCGCGCGCCTACGTCAACGTGGTGCCGCGGCCGGTGCGACTGGGCGTGACCAACTTCTTCGACAACCTCAGCTCGCCGCTGACCATGGTCAACCAGTTGCTGCAGGGCCGTCCGCTGCAGGCCGGGCAGACCCTGGGCCGGTTCCTGATGAACAGCACGCTGGGCATCGCCGGCATCTTCGATCCGGCCAGCGACGCCAAGCTGCCGCGGCGCAGCGAGGACTTCGGCCAGACCCTGGGCGCCTGGGGCTGGCGCCGCTCGCGCTACGTGGAGCTGCCGCTGTTCGGGCCGCGCACCGTACGCGATGTATTCGGCCTGGCCGGCGACGCGCCGCTGTCGCCGCTGCGGCAGATCGAGGAGGACACGGTGCGCATCGGCCTGCAGGGCCTGCAGCTGGTGGATACGCGCGCGCAGTTGCTGTCGCTGGACAGCATGCGCGACAACGCGCCGGACGAGTACCAGCTGACCCGCGACGCATGGATGCAGCGCCGCACCTATCAGATCGAAGGCGATCTGCGCAGCCACAACAAGCGCCAGGACAACGATCTGCCGGACTATCTGCGCGAGGAAGAGACCAATCCGACGGTTCCGGTGGACGCGATGCCGATCCCGGAGTGGCGCGGCGGCAACCGCTGAGGCGCGCGCGTTTCGGCAGCACCTAAAAAAGACCCGGCTTCGGCCGGGTTTTTTTTAGGGCTGGATTCTCCTTGCCACGTCCACGGCAGGAGCATCGCGATCTCAAATGGGATTGCGCACGCCGGGGCGCGTAGTGTCGATGGCCGCGATGTCTTCAGCGAGCCTTGTTGTTGCCTTGCTGTTGCTTTGCTTGTGCTGTTGCTTTGCTTTTGATCTACGGGTCCCCTCAGCGCGGCAGACCCGGCGGGCGAATACCCGAAGGGCGGCGCACAGGATGTGCGCCGTTTTTCGTTGGCACATGGATGTGCCATCGAAAAATGCCCGTTGGGGCTGCGGACCCGGAGCGCGCAGCGCGGAGGGCGCGCTGCGGGGTGTGCTTTCTTTTGGTTACTTTTCTTTGCACAAGCAAAGAAAAGTGACCCGCGCCAGCGGAAGCTTTTGCTGTTTGCTGTTTGCTGTTGCTGTTTGCTGTTGCTGTTCGCTGTGTGCTATGTGCTATGTGCTGTTGTTTTGAAGCTTCAAGACAAAGCAAAAGCAAAGACAAAGCTTTCGCCTTGCGGCGAGTCACTTTTCTTTGCTCGCGCAAAGAAAAGTAACCAAAAGAAAGCGCGCCCTGCCTTGCGCCCTCCGCGCTGCGCGCTCCGGGTCCGCGGAGACACCGGGGATTCGCGGAAGGGGCATCCTGCCCCTACCGCGAACGGCGCACATCCATGTGCGCCGCCCCTTCGGGGTTTTTCCCCGGTCCCTCCGCCGCTGCGGAAGGGAACCCGGTAAGTCAAAAGCAACAGCAACGGCACCAGCTACAGCAACAACCACAGCAACAGCAACAGCAACGGCAACGGCACCGGTGACGGAGAGACCGAAGATCGCGGCGCTCTACGCGCAATTACGGCAACCAGCAAACGCCCTCGCAGCAGGGTGGCGGCCTCCAGCAGGTCCGTCAGCTACGCGGCTTTTGTAGGAGCGGCTTCAGCCGCGACGAGCGGAGCCGGACGCGCAACGGCTTCGATGGCCGTTGGGGTCCGATGGCGAACCGAAGCCGGAACAGCGCAGCCGGATCGCCAGGCATCGGCTCGCATCGACCGCCGCGCGCCGTCAGGCCAGCGCGGTCTCGATCGCCGCGCGCAGACGCGGGTCCTCTGCGGTCACGTCCGGGGCGAAACGGCCCAGCACCTGGCCGTCGCGGCCGACCAGGAACTTCTCGAAGTTCCACAGCACACCCGGTGCGGGATTGGGTTCGATGCCGTAGCCGACCAGCTTCTCGCGCATCGGGCCTTCGCCCTCGGTGTGCGGCTGCGCGTCGATCAGCGCACGGTACAGCGGATGCGTCCCCTCGCCGGTGACCGCGATCTTGGCGAACATCGGAAACGTCACATCGTAGGTAAGCTGGCAGAACTGTTGGATCTCCGCCTCAGTGCCCGGCTCCTGGCCCTTGAAGTCGTTGGCCGGGAAACCGAGCACGTCCAGCCCGGCGGGCTGCTTTTCGCGGTACAGCGCTTCCAGCCCCTCGTACTGCTTGGTCAGGCCGCACTTGGAGGCGACGTTGACGACCAGCAGCACCTTGCCGCGATGCGCGGCCAGCGAAGCGGGCTGGCCGTCGATGGTGGTCAACAGGATGTCGTAGATCGATTGGCTCACGGCAACTCCTGCAACAGGGACGGAGCGCCAGCATAGGCGCATGGCCGCGTAGCGGCTATCGCGCGGCGCTCAGTCGATGCAGATCTGCGATCCGCCCACACCACCTTGCACGGTCTGCCGGCAGCCGTAGTTTTCGCTGATGTCGCGCTGGCAGACGCCCTGCGCGGCAGTGCCGGCGGGCACCAGCGCGGCCGCAAGGCAATCACCGTGGCACTGGCTCTTGTCGCTGCAGGCCTTGCCGGCATCGGCGAACGGGATCACGCACTTGAGCAGTCCGCGCCGGCCGAGCGGACGCAGGCTGCCGCCTTGTGCCGCGCATGCCGCGGCGTCGGTCGTAGCCGCGCCATTGGCGCCCGCCTGGGGCGCGGATGCGGCGGGACCCGCCTGCGGGCGTGGACCGCTGCTGCAGGCAACCAGCAGCAGGCAGGACAACAGGGGCATGCACCATCGCATCGACATAAGCACTCCATCCGACCGGTTCCGGCGCGCAGTATCGCAAATGCGCCTGTCACCACGAGGTGGATGGGCGTGCGCGATGCCGCTTACTCGGCCCTCGCGCGCATTCGTCGTGCCGGCATCGCGAGAGGGCAGCTCAACGCGGCACGGGCTGCGCGTCGACCAACCTCGCCGCCCGGCGCAGCAAGACGCATGGAGCGCCAGTACCGCCTACTCCTGCTCGTCGCGCGCCGGATCCTCGTCCGCCTCGGCATCGGCGAGGGGCAACTCGAGATCGAGCAGCGGCGTGAACTGCGCCTCGGCCAGCGTCTCCACCCCGCGCAGGCGCCGCTCGATGGTGCGGGTCTTGCGGCTGGCATCGCCCAGGCTCTTGCCGACGGTGCCGATCTGCTTCTCGGCCCGTTCCAGAATGCCGGCGAACTTGCCGAACTCGCTCTTGACCGCGGCCAGCACGCCCCACACTTCGCTGGAGCGCTTTTCGATGGCCAGCGTGCGGAAGCCCATCTGCAGGCTGTTGAGCAGCGCGGTGACGGTGGTGGGGCCGGCGATGACGATGCGGTGCTCGCGCTGCAGCAGGTCGGCCAGGCCGGGCCGGCGCAGGGTCTCGGCGTACAGGCCTTCGGTCGGCAGGAACATCACCGCGAAATCGGTGGTGTGCGGCGGCGCGATGTACTTGTCGCTGATCGACCTGGCCTGCACCCGGATCGCGCGCTCCAGCTGCGCGCCCATCGCCAGCACCAGTTCGGCATCGCCCTGCTCCTGCGCGTCGAGCAGCCGCTCGTAATCCTCGCGCGGGAACTTGGCATCGATCGGCAGCCACACCGGCGTGTCCTCGTGGCCGCGGCCGGGCAGGCGCACCGCGAAGTCGACCGCCTCGTTGCGCTCCGGGCGCACCCGCACGCCGCGCGCGTACTGCTCCTGGGTCAGGGTCTGCTCCAGGATGTTCTCCAGCTGCACTTCGCCCCAGCCACCACGGTTCTTGACGTTGCTCAGCACGCGCTTGAGATCGCCGACGCCGGTGGCCAGCTGCTGCATCTCGCCCAGCCCGCGCTGGACCTGTTCCAATCGCTCGGAGACCAGCTTGAACGAGGCATCCAGGCGCGTGTTGAGGGTGGTCTGCAGCTTTTCGTCGACGGTGCCGCGCATCTGCTCGAGCTTGGCCGCGTTGTCGGCCTGCAGTTCCTTCAGGCGTTCTTCCAGGGTGCTGCGCATCTCGCCGATGCGCTGCTCGTTGCGCTGGATCAGTTCGTTGAGCCGCTGCCCGAGCGCGTCGGCGAAGCGCTGCTGCGACTCGGCGCCTTCCAGGCGGCCCTTGCGCGCGTCTTCGACCAGGGTCTCGCGCAGCGCGGTGAGGTGCGCGTCGATGCGCGCGATCAGCGCGCTCTGCTGCTGGCCGAACTGCAGCATGCGCGCGTCCTGCTGCTGGCCGAACGCATCGAGCTGGCCGCGCATCTCGACCAGGCGCTGGTTGAGCAGTTCGGCCACGCGCAGCTGCGCCTCGCCGGCCTCGACCCGGCCGCGCCGCGCGTCCTCGGTCAGCGCTTCGCGCAGCAGGTCCAGGCGCTGATCGGTGCGCGTGGACAGGTCGGCGAGATGGCGGGCGAAGCCCTCGCTGCGCGCGTCCTGCTGGCGCGCCAGGCTGTCGAGCTGCTCGCGCAGCTCGCCGCGGCCATTGCGCGATTCCTCGCGCAGGGCCTGCTCCAGCGCGGTGTGGTTGGTCCGGCGCAGCAGCACGGCCAGCAGCAGCACGAGCACGGCGCACAGCAGGCCGGCCAGGATCAGGAAATGGGGATCGGTTTGCATGCCGCCAGTGTAGCCGGCCGCGTCTCAGGCGCTGCGCCAGCGATCGCGCCAGGTCGGCAGCGCTGGCCAACGCTGCCAAACCTAGCGGCGATGCCGGGCGAACAATGCGCGCCGCACGTAGCTCGGCGACGTGCGACGCGGATGGCCTGCGCGGTCGCCGCCTTGCAGGCGACGGTGCGCCGAGGCACGCTCGGCACTCCATTCTGCATGGCGTTCGCATGCTCACCCTCTACGGCAAGTCGTCCTCGATCAACGTGCGCAAGGTGCTGTGGCTGTGCGCGGAGCTGGACCTGGCGATCGACCAGCAGCACCACGCCGCCGGCATCGCCGCGGCGGACATCCCCGGCTTGCGCGCGCTCAATCCCAACGCGCTGGTACCGGTGCTGCGCGACGGCGACTTCGTGCTGTGGGAATCCAACAGCATCTGCCGCTACCTGGCGGCGCGCCAGCAGCGCGCGGACCTACTGCCGACCGCGCCGCAGGCGCGGGCAACGGTCGAGCAGTGGATGGACTGGCAGGGCACCGAACTCAACAACGCGTGGCGCTACGCGTTCATGGCCTTGGTCCGCGACAGCCCCGCGCATCGCGATGCGCAGGCGCTGGCGCAGGGCATCGCCGGCTGGCACCGGCACATGGGCATGCTCGACGCGCAGCTGCAACGCACCGGCGCCTATGCGGCCGGCGCGGACTTCACCCTGGCCGACATCGTGCTCGGCCTGTCCACCCAGCGCTGGATGGCCACGCCGATGCCGCGGCCACCGCTGCCGGCGGTGGCGGCGTACTACGAACGCTTGTCGACGCGTCCCGGCTTCCTGGCGCACGGGCGCAACGGCCTGCCGTGACGCGTGGCGCGACGCAGGTCGCAACGGGCACGCACCTGCCACCGCCGGCCGGCATTCCGGATCGAACGGCGCCTAGTCCGGGCCTGCTGCCGCAGCCGGTTCGATCGCCCGGGCAGGCTGCCGCGATGACCGCACCGGGCCGCCCATAGCATTGCTGCACCGCATTCGGCGACACTCGCGGGCTTGTCCTATCGTTCCCCGAGGCCCGCATGTCGTTCCTGTTCCGGCGCAAGTCGCTCGATCTGGTCACCGTCCACGAAGCCGGGCGCCGGCTGGTGCCCACGCTGAGCTGGCCGCACCTGGTGGCGCTGGGCATCGGCGCGATCGTCGGCACCGGCATCTACACCCTGATCGGGGTCGGCGCGCACCTGGCCGGACCGGCGGTGCTGCTGTCGTTCGCGGTGGCCGGGGCGATCTGCGCCTGCGCCGCGCTGGCCTACGCGGAGATGGCGACGATGATGCCGGCCGCCGGCAGCGCCTACACCTACAGTTACATCGCGCTCGGCGAGAGCATCGCCTGGGTGGTCGGCTGGAGCCTGATCTTGGAGTACTCGCTGGTGGTCAGCACGGTGGCGGTCGGCTGGTCGGGCTATGCGGTCGGCTTCCTCAAGGGCGTGGGCGTGGACCTGCCGCTGTGGCTGACCGCCGGGCCGCACGCCGGCGGCGTGGTTAACCTGCCGGCGGTGCTGATCACCTTCGTCGTCGCCGGCATGCTGATGCTCGGCACCCAGGCCAGCGCGACGGTCAATGCGGTGCTGGTGGCGGTGAAGATCGTCGCCCTGACCGTGTTCGTGGCGATCGCGCTGCCGCATTTCGACAGCGCGCGGATGGAGCCGTTCATGCCGTTCGGCTTCGCCAAGTCGATGGGCGCCGACGGCGTCGAGCGCGGGGTGATGGCCGCCGCCGCGATCATCTTCTTCGCCTTCTACGGCTTCGACGCGATCTCCACCGCGGCCGAGGAAACCAAGAAGCCCGAGCGCGACCTGGCGATCGGCATCCTCGGCTCGATGGTCGGCTGCACCCTGATCTACGTGCTGGTGGCGCTGGCTGCGGTGGGCGCGATGAGCTACACGGTGTTCGGGCAGAGCGCCGAACCGCTGGCGCTGATCCTGCGCGAGCTCGGCCGGGGCAAGGCGGCGACGCTGATCGCCGCGGCCGCGGTGATCGCATTGCCGACGGTGCTGCTGGCGTTCCTGTACGGACAGAGCCGGATCTTCTTCGTGATGTCGCGCGACGGCCTGCTGCCGCGCGGCCTGTCCAAGGTCAGCGCGCGCACCGGCACGCCGGTGGCGACCACGCTGTTCACCGCGCTGCTGGTGGCGGCGCTGGCCGGCGTGGCGCGGCTGGACGAAATCGCCGCGCTGGCCAACGCTGGCACCCTGGCCGCGTTCATCGCGGTGGCCGCATGCCTGCTGGTGCTGCGCGTGCGCGAGCCCAACCGCGAGCGCAAGTTCCGCACGCCGCTGGCGTGGGTGGTCGCGCCGCTGGCAATCGGCGGCTGCCTGTACCTGTTCTGGAGCCTGCCGCACACCACGCAGAAATGGTTCGCGCTGTGGAACGGCATCGGCGTGGTCGCCTACCTGCTGTACGGGCAGCGCCACAGCCTGCTGCGCCGCGACCCTGCTGCGTAAGACGGCACGGCGTCGGCAAGGAATTGCATGTCGGCTCGGCGCAGTTGCCGTGCCATCGCGACCGATACCGTCCCCACGCCGGATTGTGTTCCTGGTTGCCCCTCGATGCGCGCTTGGACTAGAAGCGCGCCAGGCATCGTGCGCTGCTTTGGGCGGGCGAGGCGCGACCGTGCTTGCGATCAGTCAGGGACAGAACACGAGCCTGCCATTGTCAGCTTGGTCAAGCCAGGCGTCATGAATGGATGCGAGTGGGCGCCTCTGGACGGGCGTGTCAAATCCACCTGCCGGCGTTGCCGCCAGCAGCTCTCGTGCACCCTGCACAAGGTCGGTCATCGAGACGCTTCCGATGCCGCTACCCAGGATTTCGAGACCAGAACTACGGAAAGCATGCGCCGACAGTGGAATGGAATCACCTGCCATCGAGCCCAGCTGAACGAAGCGAAGGCGCGGCTCACCAGCGCGGGAGCCTCGGCCGGAAGTGGCAGCAGCGATGATGCGGGCGGCAGGTTCGCCCCACAGGTAGTCCAAGACCACATCCACGCCCCTGTCGAATGCTGATCGAAGAGCGTCGTCAGCGCTGCCATCCAAGGCAATCTTGGTCACCCCGGCAGGCAGAGCGTCCAACTTGGCAAGGTTGCGCCCGGTGGCAAAGATCTTTCGTGCCCCAAGGCTTACGGCGATCTGCACCGCCAAGCCACCTGCAGATCCGGTGGCACCATTGATCAGTACGGTTTCACCGGGCTGAAACCCTGCTCGAAGGTTCAGCGCGATCCATGAAGAGAGACCTGCGGTCACCACGGCGGCCGCCAACTCGCTCGATACCCCTTCTGGCACCGGAACCATCGACGTCGAAGCGACCAGAGCCTTCTCCGCCATGGATCCATAGGGTGGCTTGGGAAACAGGAAGTAGACCCGCTCACCGACTCCGTTGATGCCGACTCCGTCGATACCAGGCACAAATCCGGCTCTGGCGTTGCTAGCGTAGTGCTCGCCTGCAGCCAGCTTCTTGACGATCGGGCTGAGGGGAGCGGCCAGTACCTGGATTACCTCTTCACCTTGCGAGGGAACCGGATCGGGGAAGTCGCCAAGCACAGGGGCTGAACCAACCTCTTTGACGATAGCTGCGCGCATGTCATGTTCTCTTGGAAGGGTGAAGATGGGCCGTGGCCGCTGTACGGCGTTCGCGCAGTCGCAGGCCATCACGAATGTTCAATGCGATGAGGGTGATGTTGATCGCTCCAACCACAAGTTCGATGCCCTGGACGATGTAGAACCATGTGTCGAAGCGATCGGCCGTGGCTCTCAGGCTCAGGAAGATGGCCGAAGGTATGAGAATCGCAACGCCATTGAAGGCGATGAAGGGCATGCGCTGGCGCTTCTTCTGCAAGAGGGGAAGACTGCCTTTCCGTGCCATGGAAATGCCAGTGATGGCGGTGGTGGCCATGGACAAAGCCAGTCCAAATACTGCAAAGGCAACGACCTGCTTGACCAGCGCAACCGCTTCCAGCGACAAGAACAGCTCTGAGATCGCAGTCGCAGACCAAAAGCCTGCAAGAAGGACCGCCGTGGTTGCGGCTCCGATGGCGTGAAGCCTAGGCTTTAGCTTCATGGTGCACGCTCGGATCCGCATAGATACGTGTCATTTTGCGCAGCAGACTCTCTGCCACTGCCAGGTCTGAGCTACTGAAGGAGCTGGACACCCGCTGTGCATGGCTGTTCCATCGCTTTTCGATCGCTTCGTACTTGGCCCGCCCCACTTGAGTCAGGTAGTAGTGCGATGATCGCTTGTGCATCGGATTGGGCCTTGTCTCCAGCAGTCCTTCGCTAACAAGCACGTTTAGCTGCTTCTGCGCTCCCTGCCGGGTAACACCCATCGCCATTCCAACCTGCGGTGCGGTGAGCGGGTGATCCGATAGAGCCACTGCGCCCAGCATCTGCCACTTGGCACTTGTCAGACCATCGGCGGAAACGAAGTTGTCGCCCCAATCGGCGAGTACGCCGTTCAACTGGAAAATAGCCAGGACGATGTCCGTCAATTGTTCCGCCTTCTTGCTACCCATGCTTGAACTCCTCTATTGACAACATGTTTCCATGATGGAAATGTGTTGTCAATATGAAAGCACCTAGTGACGTTCGTTGTTCAGATATCAGGAGGCGCGACGGGGGAGAGCCAGGCAGGGCTATCCGGCGTGCGATGCAGTGAGGGTGAGGGAAGGCCATTAAGCGGGCTCTTGGAGGCCCCAACGCTGAGGAGCCACGCGGCAACACGCATTGCACGGCGCGAAGCGTCTCGCTGGGTTTGGGTACGAGGCTGCGCCCGCACCTCCCAATCCGTGGCTCAATTCGGTAAGGGTGGCCACAGGCGCGCAGTGTGGATCAACGCCAGTATCCACACCGTTTCGCCATCTATCTCGTAGACCAGGCAATAATGCTCGTGCGGGATCAGTTCGCGCGTGCCCGCGATCCTTCCCGCTCGACCGAGCATGGAATAACGCTCCAAGGTCAGCGCCGCCTCGCTGAATGATTCGTCCAACCTGATGGCCGCCGCCGGGTTATCCGCCGCAACATATTCCCAGATATCGACACGGTCCTGTTGCGCCTCGGGCGTCCAGACGACCCTCATCCGCTGCGCGTCACGCTGGCCCGCCGCGCGGCGAACTCGGCCTCGACCTCGTCGTTCGGTCGCCCCTGGCCGGCATGCATCGAGGCGCGACCGGCTTCCACTTTGCGCTGCAGGAACGCGTCGTACTCGCGCGCTTCGCGCTGACGCTGGACGAACTCACGCATCAATTCCCGCATCACCTGCGATGCCGGACGATGCACGGCCTCGGCCTCGGCGACGAATTCGTCGCGCAATTCGGACTCCAGCTTCATGGTGAACACGGCTTGTTTCGACATGGCCGATCTCCTGCCTGAGGTACTGAAAAAGTATATACCTCGTCATACCTAGCGCCGTTACATCGCGGGCAACGGGGAGGGGCAGATGGCCAAGACTGAAACATCGCCGTCGGTCGTCGGCGAGAGCCATTCCTGCAACGCTCAACGCGCCGGCACCGCCGCCCGCCGGAACTCGCTGAAATAGAACAGCAGCGCGGCCATGCCGAAACCGGCGCCGAGCAGCGACAGCCCGGGCCAGCCGGCATAGGCGAAGACCGCCGCGGCCAGCAACGACCCGGCGGCGCCGCACACGAATACCGAGGTCATGAACAGGCCGTTGAGGCGGCCGCGCTGTTCCGGCGCCAGCATGTAGATGCTGCGCAGGCTCAGCACCTGGCACACCTGCACCGCCGCATCCAGGACCAGCGCGGCGACCACCAGCCACAGCAGCGCATGCGCGTGCGCGGCCCAGGCGCCGATGCCGAACGACAGCGCCGCGGCGGCCAGCGCCCAGCCGGTGGCCGGGCGGGTCCAGCCGCGGTCGGCCATGCGTCCGGCCAGCGGCGCGACCAGCGCACCGGCGGCGCCGGCCAGCGCGAACAGCGCGATGTGCCGCTGGTCCATGCCGAAGGACTGCGCCAGCAACAGCGGCGAGCCGGTCCAGAACACGTTGAACGCGGCGAACATCATGCCCTGGTAGAACGCGCGCCGGCGCAGCAACGGCGTGTCGGCATACAGGCGCGGCAGCGAGGCCAGCACCGCGGCGTAGGACGCGCGCTGCGCGGGCCTGCGCTGCGGCAGGCGCCAGCGCAGCACCGCCATCAGCAACAGCATCATGCCGGCGGATAGGAAGAACACCGCGCGCCAGCCCAGGGTGGCGGCGACGAAGCTGGAGAACGGCCGCGCCAGCATGATCCCGGCCAGCAGCCCGCCCATCACCGTGCCGACCACGCGGCCGCGGCTGGCCTCCGGCGCCAGGTGCGAGGCGAACGGCACCAGGATCTGCGTGGCCACCGCGCACACACCGACCACGAACGAGCCGATCAGGAAGCCGGCCGCCGACTGCGACAGGCCGATGCCGAGCAGGCCCAGCACCACCCCGCCCAGCAGCAGGATTGCCAGGCGCCGGTTCTCGGCCACATCGGCCAGCGGCACCAGCAGCAGCAGACCGGCGCCGTAGCCGAGCTGGGTCAGCGCCACGATCAGCCCGGCCAGGCCCGCATGCAGGCGCAGTTCCGGCGCGATGATGCCGATCAGCGGCTGCGAGAAATAGATGTTGGCCACCGCCAGGCCGCACGCGGCGGCGAACAGCGCGATCAGACCGGAGGACAGGCCGGCGGGTGCCGCATCGGCCTGGGGAGCGTGTGGGGACATGGGGGAGCCTGGCAGCGAAGGCGCCACGGTAGGCGCCAAGGCCGGTGGACTCAAGCCGTCGCGCCACGACACAGCGTTGCGTCGTGGCGGGGACATGCGTCACTCCCGAGCGGATCGCCGCGGGAATGGATGACGGCGCTGATCGCGCCGCGCGGACTCAGCCGGCGCGGCGCGACCGGCGGATTACCACCAGCGCATGCCTTCGAAGGGGTTCCAGCTGGTGCTGCCCTTCCGCACTTCCAGGTAGTAGGCGTAGTTGGCGATCATGCCGACCAGCACCGAATACGCCACGCCCAGGCCGTTGACGAACATCTTCGGCAGGAAGAACGACAGCACGCCGATCAGCACCGAGATGCCGATTAGCACGATCGCCTTGCGCCACAGGCCGAGGATGAAGAAGTAGATCCAGCCGAAGAAGAACGCGAAGAAATTCATGTTGATCTTCAGGCGGTCGCCGAACGACGGCAGCGCCTTGAACGCCGGCTTGAAACCGGGCGAGGCCGGCCCGCCGTGGCGGTCGAAGAAGTCGAAGCGGAACTGCCACTTCGGGCTGAGCGGCGCGCGCTCGGGAAGATTCTGGGTACTCATGGAGAGGCAATTCCTTTTTGTAATCGTTTACATTGTAGCTGAATGGGGCGGCTGCGCACCATGCTTGACCGGGCTGGCACCAAACTGGTGCGCATGGTCTCGGCTGTGGGTTGTGTAGGAATCGGACTTCGCGGGTCGCTTTCGCGCCGTACCCTCACCCCAACCCCTCTCCCGGTGGGAGAGGGGCTTGCGGAACAGCTTGCTGACGCTGCAGACGCCCACATGCGCGCGTCGCTTGCGGGGGCGGCGCCGCGATCCGGTCAGCGGCCCAGGTCGCGTCCGATCCTGATCGCCTCGGCCACGTTCCTGGCTGCCAGCCGCAGGTTCGCCGCGGCCTCGGCCAGCGCCTGCTGCAGCGGGCAGGCGCGCTGCACCGCGCCGAACATCGCGTCGATGCCGTGCGCATGCGCGAGCTCGGCCCCGGTCCCCAGAGCGCCGGCGATCGCGACCACCGGCTTGCCGTGGCGCCTGGCGATGCGGGCCACGCCGAGCGGCGTCTTGCCGTGGACGCTCTGGCCGTCGAGGCGGCCCTCGCCGGTGATCACCAGGTCGGCAGCGGCCACCAGCGCGTCCAGCCCCAGCGCGTCGGCGACGATGTCCACGCCTGGCCGCAGCTGCGCGCCCAGAAACGCGACCAGCGCAGCGCCCAGACCGCCGCCGGCGCCGCCGCCCGGCACCCCGGCGACCGCGACCCCCAGGTCGGCTTCGATCACCGCGGCGTAGTGCTGCAGGTTGGCGTCGAGTTCGGCCACCAGCGCCGGCGTGGCGCCCTTCTGCGGACCGAACACCGCCGAGGCGCCCGCCGGCCCGGTCAGTGGAGTGTCGACATCGCAGGCGACCTCGATCGCGCACTGTCGCAAACGTAGGTCCAGGCCGCTGGCGTCGATGCGCGCCAGCCGCGCCAGCGCAGCGCCGCCCGCGCCGGGATCCAGCGCATGGCCCTGCGCGTCGAGCAGGCGCACGCCCAGCGCCTGCGCCATGCCGGCGCCGCCGTCGTTGCTGGCGCTGCCGCCGACACCGACGATGAGCGTGCGCGCGCCGGCATCCAGCGCCGCCAGGATCAGCTCGCCGACGCCGTAGCTGGTGGCGGCCAACGGGTCGCGCCGCGCCTGCGGCACCAGCGCCAGCCCGCTCGCCGCGGCCATTTCGACGATGGCGGTGCGGCCATCGCCGGTGATGCCGAAGAAGGCCTCGACCGGCACGCCCAGCGGCCCGGTCACCGTGCGGCCGACGATGCGCCCGCCGGTGGCCGCGACCAGCGCCGCGACCGTGCCCTCGCCGCCGTCGGCGAGCGGCACCTTGACGTAGGTCCACGCCGGAAATACCTGGCGAAACCCCGCCTCGATCTGCGTGGCCACCTCCAGCGCGGACAGGCTTTCCTTGAACGAATCGGGAGCGATGACGATCTTCATGGTCGCCCGATGCTAGCCGATGCGACGGTGCCGGTTCGGCACGTGCGGCGCCACGCATGCCGACACTGGGGCCGCGCTGGTCCTGGGCCATCGACGGGCGCCGGATCGCGCGCGCCGTTCTCAGGCGCGATCGCGCGAAACGGCCGCCGCGCCGGCGCCGGCCTCAGGACGCTCCGGCGCGCTTCTGCGCCGCCGCCCAGTCCTGCGCCTGCTGCATCACCCGCAGCACGTTGCCGCCCCAGATGGCGGCGATCTGCTGCTCGCTATAGCCCTTGCGCAGCAACCACGCGGTGATCTTGGGCAGGTCGGACACATCCTCCATGCCGACTACGCCGCCGCCGCCATCCCAGTCCATGCCGATGCCCACGTGCTCGGGACCGATCAGCGTCAACACATGCTCCAGATGCGCGAAGAAGTCGTCCAGCGTCGCCTGCCGCACCGGATACTTAGCGTCCAGCGCCTTCATCTCTTCGCCGAGCTTGAGCCCGTCGGCCAGTTGCAGATGCTCCCAGCCGCCGTATCGGGCGAGCAACGCCTGCTCGGCCGCCTTGCGCTCGGGGCTGGCGCCGTTGTCGATCAGATAACCGCCGTAGGAATTCATCTGGATCACCCCGCCATGCGCGGCCAGCACCTTCAGCCGCGCATCGTCGATGTTGCGCGGATGCGCGTGCACCGCGCGCGCGCCGCTGTGCGAGAGCAGGATCGGCACCGGCGACAGCGCGATCAACTGGTCGAACACCGCGTCGGAGGCATGCGACTGATCGATGACGATGCCCAGCTTCTGCGCCTGCTGCACCAGCGCCCGCCCGGCGGGACTCAGGCCCTGCCATTCCGGCCCCTTCGGATCGGTGGCCGAATCGGCGAACTCGTTGTTGAGGAAATGCGCCGTGCTCATCAGCCGCAGGCCTTGCGCATAGTAGAAGCGCAGCAGCGTGGGATCGGCGACCAGCGGGCTGGCGTTCTCCATGCTCAGGTAGACCACGCGCTTGCCGGCCGCCTTGATCCGCGCCGCATCGGCCGGCGTGGTGGCCATGCCGAACTGCTCCGGATGAGCCGCGAGCAACGCGTGGATCGCCATCAGGCGCTGCAGCCCCGCGTCGCGATCGTCCAGGTGCGCCTGCGCGCTGCGGTCGCCCTGGCCGGTGTAGATGGCCCAGAAGCCGCCGTCCAGCGCGCCGGCCACCATGCGCGGATAGTCCACCTGCGCCAGGCGATTGCCGGCATGCGCGGCCATCATGTCGAAATCGCCGCGCTCGAAATTGGCCGGCGTATCCAGATGCGAATCCAGCGTCAGCAGGCGCTGTTGCAGCGCGGTGGCGCGCGCCAATTCCGCTTTGGTGAACTCGACGGCGTGTGCCGGCAACGCCGCGGCCAGCGCCAGCGACAGGGAAAGAGCAAGGGCGTGCAGGTTCATGCGCAGGAATTCCCGGAAAGAGCGGCGGTTCGATGATAGCCATGCCACGCCTGCGGCGACCCGCCACGGCGGGTAGGTGCGCGCATCGGGGTGGCAACGCCCGCCGTCCGCTTCGCTCGGTCCCGGCCGTTGCGCCTGATGCCGCTCAGCCCGACGCCTGCGGCGTGCAGGCTTCGCCAGCGCACGCCCCCGCCGCCAGCAGCGCGTCGACCACCTCGCCCAGGGTCTGCGTCGCGGTCCCCTCCCAGAAGCAGGCCGGCATCGCGATCCCGAGCTGCTCCTGGATTTCGCCGATCGCGTCTTCGACGTCGTAGTCGATGTCCAGCACGCCGAAGCGCGGTCCGTCGCAGACGACGGCGAACGCGTCGTCGGGCAGAAAACAGGGGCCGGGCCAGCGCAGGCGGCGCGCCAGGATCGCGCCGGTCACGCGCGCCGCCTGCTGCCGCGCTCCGCCGCCCCACAGATCCAGCGACGCGGCGCTGCGCGCTTGCTGCTGGGCGCCGAGTCGCCCGAAGAACGACAGGTCCGGGCCGAGCCACCTGACGCCGATGAAGAATCGCGCGCGCCCGCCGGTCGGCGGATAGCCGGACGGGTAGCGCGACGGCGCTGCCGGATCCGGGCAGGCGTTTGTCGTTGGCGTGTGCACGGCAGCCTCCCGGGGATCGTCGCTGCGGAGAACAGTGCGTGGACAGGCGCTCGGGACGCTATGCCGGCCGCGCACGCCGAAGGGTAGCGCCCCGGTCGCGCGAACCAGTCCGCGGGCACGGCGCGAGTGCACCGCGGAAAGATCAGGCAACGCTTACGGGGCTACCGATCGGTCCCGCGCAGCCTGGCGCAAGCGCCGCGGCCTGCGCGCCGGTCTCCACACCATTGCGCGTCATGCCGATACCGACGCCGCAACCGGCGTCCGCCCTGCCCATACCTCCGGCCCGGCCTGGCAATAGCGCGCGATGAAATCCTGTTGCGACGGCATCTGCGCCACCGCGCGGTCGATGGGCTGGCGGATCGTGTCGAGCAACTGCTGCAGTTGCTGATCCGGCAGCGCGCGCGCCAGCAGGTGGTGCTGCGCCGGCACGATGCCCTGGCCGAGCAGCACGTGGATCCACGAATCCACCCGGAACAGTTCGTCGGCGCCCTGCCAGGCATGCGCGCGCTCGCGCCAGGCCTGTAGCCGCTGCTGCAGCGAATCGGGCAACGTCATCTCGCGGCAGGCCCGCCACATCGGTTCATCGCGCTGGTTGGCGTGGTAGTGCAGGATGATGAAATCGCGCACGTGCTCCATCTCGGCGCGGCTGACGGCGTTGTAGATCTCCGCCATCGACGGCGCGATGCCATCGGTCGGGAACAGGGTGATCAGCCGCATCACCGCGGCGATGGTCAGGTGGATGCTGGTGGATTCCAGCGGTTCGATGAAGCCGCTGGCCAGGCCCAACGACACCACGTTCTTGTTCCAGGCCTTGCACCGCCGGCCGGTGCGGAACGGCACCAGCCACGGGTCCTTGATCGGCGGCGCGGCGGCGTCGTGCAGCAGCTTGGCGCGCGCTTCGTCGTCGGACAGGTGCGCGCTGGAAAACACCAGCCCGCAGCCGACGCGGTGCTGCAACGGGATATGCCAGCGCCAGCCGGCGGCATGGGCGATCGCACGGGTGTACGGTACCGGCGCCGCCACCGCCTCGGTCTGCACCGCCACCGCGCGATCGCAGGGCAGCCACTGCTTCCAGTCTTCGTAGCCGGTGTGCAGGGTCTGCTCGATCAGCAGGCCGCGGAAACCGGTGCAGTCGATGAACAGGTCGCCTTCGATCAGCGTGCCGTCTTCCAGCAGCAGCGCCTCGACGAAGCCGCTCTCGGCGTGCTGCCGCACCTGCTGGATCTTGCCCTCCACGCGCTTGAGGCCGTGGCGCTCGGCGTGGCCGCGCAGCAGGCGCGCGTACAGCCCGGCGTCCAGGTGGTAGGCGTAGTTGACCGGCGGCGACTGCTGCGGCGCGAAGCGGTCCACGCGCGAGGCCACCGTTTCCAGGCAGTAGTCGCCCAGCTCGGAAACCATCCCGCGCCGCTGCGCCTCCAGCCAGAAATGGTGGAACGCGCAGACCAGGGTGCTTTGCCCGGTGATGCCGAACGGGTGGATGTAGCGCTCGCCGTGGCGTGGCCAGTTCTCGAAGGAGATGGAGAGCTTGAAGGTGCCGGCCACGGCACGCAGGAACTCCTGCTCGTCGATCTGAAGGAAGCGATGGAAGCTGCGGATCGGCGGCACCGTGGATTCGCCGACGCCGACCGTGCCGATCTGCTCGGATTCGATCAGGGTGATGTCCAGCAGGTCGCGGAACTGGTGCGCCAGCGCGCAACCGGCGATCCAGCCTGCCGTGCCGCCGCCTGCGATCACCACCTTGCGTATCTGGGCCATTGCGTCGTCTCTCCTGCGGTGATGGATGGGTGGCGCGCGGCGGCGCGCGGCCTTGAGGGTCCGTGCTCAGCGGTTGAGCTTGGCCAGCAGCATCGCGCGCAGCTGCCGCGCCTGGGTGTCGTCGATCGGCCCGAGCAGGTGCCGCGCCGGCGCCGGCAGATGCGCGCCGGCGCGCGCGGCCGGGCCGAACACGTAGTAGTCGAAGATCTCCCGCCACGCCGCCTTCTCCGCCTCGGGCCGGTCGCGAATCGCCCACAGCGCGTGATACAGCGCCTGCATCGGCGCCGGCAGATGGGCCGGCGCGCTGCTCCACCAGTAGTTGACCAGCACGTTGAACGGCTCCAGCCCTTCCACGTGATGCCACCACAGGCTGGGCAGGAACAGCGCGTCGCCCGGTTCCAGCACCGCGCTGCGGCCATGCGCCAGCGCCTCGCCGAAGCGCGGATAGCGGGCGAAGTCCGGCGCGGCGAAATCCACCACGCTGATCGCCTGTCCGCCCGGGGTCGGCTCCAGCGGGCCGGGATAGAGATTGCCGATCTGCTCCGGCGGGAACACGGTGAAACGGCGCCGGCCGACCGCGCAGCAGGCCAGGTTGTTCGGCGCATCGTAGTGGCAGGACGCGGTGGTGCGGTTGCCGATCCAGATGCTCGGCCGCACCTGCACGCCGTGCGCGGCGAAGTCCACATCGTTGCCGTCGCGGAAGCCCGGCAGGCTGTCGTCCACCGGCAGCGAGGCCAGGTAGTAGGCCGGCGGCCGCGGATCGTCCAGATGCGCGGCGATCGCCTCCAGCAGGCCGTGCAGGTCGCTGCGCCGCACGTCGAAGTTCAGCGCGGTGAAGTCGTCGTTGTAGAACGGCCGGCCGGCGATCTCCGGCGCGCCGTAGGAGTACTGCAGCGGGCGGCCGTTGCTGTGCCCGCGCAACAGGTCCATCGCCTCGCGCGTGCCGCGCAGGCCAGCCTGCACCAGTGTCCAGTCGCGCGCCACGCCACGCAGCACCACCGGTTCGCCGGCGGCGAGCAGGTCGGCCAGCGGCAAGGTGCCGCCCCGGCAATCGTTGCGCTCGGCAATCGCCGCCAACGCGTCCACCCCGTTCAGGCGGCCTGCCCGGAGGCGACCGCGTCCACGCCCACCTGCTGCAGGCGGCGCTGCTTCTCGGCCATCAGCCGGCGCATGTTGTGCAGCGACGCCAGCAGCAGATAGGCGCCTTCCAGATAGCCGGCGCGGTGCAGCCCATGCAGCGACGGCGCATCGAGCGCGGCCAGCCGTTCGCGGTCGATCCCGTACAGCCCGGCCAGATGCACGTTGTGCGCGTGCCCGAGCTGCACGTCGATGCGCAGCGGCTGGATCAGGCCCAGCGCATCGAAGGCGGCGAACATGGCCTCGCTGCCCTCCACGCCGTCGCGGATGCCGCGCAGCACGGTGATGATGTGCTCCAGGTAGGGGCTGTGCCCGCCCTGCGGCAGGAACACCCGCTCGCCTTCGCTGAAGCTGACCCGCGGGTGGTCCAGATCGACGTGGATCACCGGTTCGCGGCGCAGCACGCCGTCCTCGTGCTGCTCCTGGAATCCGATCAGGAACGGACCCTTGGCGACGATGCCGGGCAGGTACGCCGCATTCCAGTGCGCGCCCTGCAGGAACAGGTTTTCCTGCTGCTCGAAGCCCAGCAGCGCGACCGACTCGAAGCGTCCGCCCGGGTCCTTGCGCAACAGGATCGGATATTCGCGCTGCAACTCGGCGTATTCGGTCGGGAACGCCTGTACCACGCCGGCGGCGTCGCCGAACTCCGGGCCGAACCGCAGGATCACGCGCAGGTCCTGGTGGGCCACGTTGTTGAGCAATTCGTATCGGGCCATCTGGACTCCAGCGGATCGGTGGCGGAACTGGGTGGTTGCCACGCGACCATTGCAGCAAAGCGCCGCGGCCGCAAGACGCGCTGCGGCGCGGTGACCGCTGCCGCACGCGGCCATCGCCGCGCGCGGCCCGCCGGGCTCAGAAGTTGTAGCGCACGCCCAACGTGTAGCGCGGGCTCTGGTCCAGCACCTTGATCACCTGCTTCTTCGAGCGCCCGTGCCAGCGCACGTCCTCGCTGGTGATGTTGATCGCCTCGAAGCCGATCGACAGGTTGTCGGTGATCGCATAGCTCACGCTCAGGTCCAGCTGCTGGTACGGCTCGACGTAGTACGGGTTGCGGTTGGACCCGTCCTGGTTGGCCGCGATCAGGTACTCGTCGCGCCAGTTCCAGGCCAGGCGCGCGCTCCAGCCGTACTTCTCATACATCAGCATCGCGTTGGCGGTGTCGCTGAGGCCGAGCAGCGCGAACTGGTCGCGGTCCAGCACGGTGTTGTCGAAGCCGACGTCGCCCTTGACGATGGTGTAGTTGGCATAGATGCCGAACCCGGTGTCGCCGAAGAAGTACTGCCCGCCCAGCTCCCAGCCGTGGATCTTGGCCTTGTTCTGGTTGACCGGGCGCGACACATCGAATTCGTACAGCGGATCGTCCGCCTCGCCGACCAGGTCGTAGGCGTTCTCCAGCGCCAGGCTCTGCGCCGAACTGCCGTTGTACGCGCCCAGTCCGCCGGTGGCCGCGGCGTTGCGCAGCATCGCCACCGCCGAGAACAGCGAGGTGTCGTTGGCCGAGCAGGCCGCCGCCACGTCGTTGCCGGCGGCGGCGACCTGCGCGGCGCAGGCGCCGCTCTGCAGGAACGCCAGCGCCGCCTGCGCGTCCGGCCCGGAGGTGGGATCGCGCAGGCCGTAGAGGTTTTCGCGGGTGACGCTGGTGCCGATGAAGTTGGATACGCGCTTGTCCCAGAACGTCACCGACACGTAACTGGCATCGGCGAAGTACCACTCCAGCGCCAGGTCCAGGTTGTTGGATTCCAGCGGATCCAGACTCGGATTCTGGGCACTGCCGGATGCGCGCGTGGAGGGATTGATCAGGATCGAGCCGCTCGGCGTGCCCGGCGTCGGTCCGGCAAGCAGGTTGCTGTACGGCGCGCGCGCGATGCTCTGCCCGAACGAGGCGCGGGCCTTCAGTTCGTCGGTGAGGTTGATGCTGAAATCCAGGTTCGGCAGCACGTAGCTGTAGCTGTGCTTCTCGCTGAACGGCTGCACTTCGTCGGAACGCAGCAACTGGAAGTCGTTGTTGGCCTGCCACTCCAGCGCGGTCGGGGTCGCGACCTGCGAGGTGGAAACCACGTCGGTCTTCTCGTAGCGCACGCCGATGCGGGTGTTGGTGGTCATGCTGCCGAGCGTGCCATCGAATTCCAGCTGCATGTACGCGGCGCGGGTCTTTTCCTCGACCTGGTTGTCGGCGCTGAACAGCGGGTTGTAGCGCGTGGTCGCGCCGTAGGTGTCGCCGGCCCACTGCGCAAGCTGGTCGGCGTTGCCGCGCCAGGCATGCGGCGCCGCACCGGAGGCGTTGAAGTCGTTGAACATGCCGGTGATGCCGACCGGCTGCAGCAGCGCCTGCATGCCCGGCTCGTTGCCGGCATTGGCCACACCCCAGTCGCCCAGCGTCGAATAGGTGTCGCTGGTGCGCCGGTGCATGGTGGTCTTGGCGCTGTCCACGCCGAACTGGAAGCGCCCATTGTCGAAGTCGAACTGGCCGTCGACGCGCCCTTCCTTCACCTCCGTGACCTGGCTCTGGTAATAGATGCGCAGGACCTGCGAGCCGAGTTCGGCCGGGCTGAAGTCCTGGTTGAGCAGGCCGTTGGTCCCGGCGATGGAATCGGCCGCGGTCGGATACCAGGTGCGCGCGCCGATCGGCAGGCTGTTGTTGAAGAACAGTTCCTGCGCCCACTGGCCGCCGCACTGGGTGCCGCCGGTGCAGTTGTTGGTGCCGGCGAAGCTGAAGTAGGTGGCGCTGCCGCCGGTGAGCGGATCGTTGGGCAGGCTCTGGGTCTTGGAGTCGTGCGCATCGAAGGTCAGGCGCAGGCGATCGGTGGCCTGCCAGTCGGCATTGAAGCCGAGCGAGCCGAGCTTGTACTTCTGCATGTTGCGCTGCTGCTCCATGCCGAAGTCCTTGGCGCCGTTGGGCACGTCGCGCAGGTACACCGGCGTGGCCACCGCCTGCCCGGTGTCGAACACCAGGTCGGTGAAGCTGTTGGCGCGCTGCAGCCAGATGCCCTGCTCGCCGCGGTCCTCGCGGATCTCGTTGCTCGAATAGGTGTAGTCCAGGGTCAGGGTCAGGCTGTCGGTCGGCGCGAACTGCACCACCGCCTGGCCGTTGAGCCGCTCGCGTTCGAAATCGGCGAAGGCGTAGCGCAGGTCGTTGGGCATGCCGTACAGCTGGCCGATCGCCGGCGCGTTCTGCACGTTGGCGTCCGGGCGCAGCGCCGGATCGGTGCCGGTCCAGCGCTGGATGTTCCAGGCGTTCTCGGTCGCCTGCACCGAACCGCCGCGGCGCTTCTGGTAGCTGCCGCTCAGGCCGATGCCCCAGGTCTTGTCCGGGTTGGTGTAGCTGAAGATGCCGGACACTTCCGGCGTGACCTTGTTGTCGAACGGCTGCGAGTCGTCGTACGCGGCCTTGACGCCGCCGCTGGCCACCAGGCCTTTGTGATTGAACGGGCGGTCGGTGAGGATGTTGATGGTGGCGCCGATGCCGCCGCTGGGCGCGTTGGCGCGGCTGGTCTTGTACACCTCCAGGCCGGTGATCGCCTCGGAGGCCAGCTGCGCGAAGTTGAACGCGCGGGTGCCGCCGTCGACGCCGCCGATCGGTACCGCACCCGGCGCGCCGAACGCGTCGGCGCCGGGGATCACCCGGCCGTTGAGGGTGACCGCATTGAACTGCGGGCCGAAACCGCGCGCGGTGACCTGCGCGCCTTCGCCGTCGCGGCGCTCGATCGAGATGCCGGTGATGCGCTGCAGCGACTCGGCCAGGTTGGTGTCGGGAAACTTGCCGATGTCTTCGGCGCTGATCGCATCGACCACGCCGGCGTTGTCGCGCTTGATCCCCATCGACTGGTTGAGGCTGTTGCGGATGCCGGTGACGCTGACCGTGTCCAGGGTGGTGGCGTCGGCCGAGGACTGCTGGCTGGTCTGGGTCTGCGCCTGGGTCTGCGGCGCCTGCTGGGCGAACGCCGGATTGATCACCAGCACCCCGCCGACGAAGGTGAACATGGCCTTGGAGCGGAACTTCTTCAACTGCTGACGCATCAGAATGTCCTCGGTGCTGGAGTCGGACGGACATCGCCGTCCGCGGCGTACGACGCGGCCAATGCCGACGTCGAAGCGGTCCCTGGTACGTGACACGCATCGCTGCATGCCTGCATGTGATCCCCTACGTCTCGACGATGGATGGATCGCGCCTTCCCCCGAAGGGCGCCGGGCGCCATCGCATGCCCGTTTCCAACCCGGACGCCGGCCAAGCCGTCCGCTACAGCGAATGCCGATACTCAAACCAGAATCGAAATCGATGCGGCGCTGCCGCCGCGGCAAACGAGAGGCGACAACCGCAGCTCCCGGCGCAGGGCCGAGAGTGATAGCGCTATCACCCGACGGCGCAAACCTAATCCCGTGTGGCAACGTTTGTCACCGTGCGCCGCAACAAAGCTAAGTTGTGCGTACATCGGCTGGGATGCAGACCACGATGTAAGCGTTATCAGTGAAGAACGCTGCGCAACCGGCGTGGTGTCCGGCGGGCGATGGCGCGACGTGTCGCATGCATGCAGCGCAGCGACGATGTCCGACTCGGCGGCGCTGCACGACAGTGGCCACCGTGGCGCCCGGAGCGTCATGCAACGTCGTCGGCCGCGGCACCAGGCAGCGGCGATGTGCGTCCACATAGGCGTGGGTGGCGGGTGCGGAGCGACGCTTTAGTTCTGCGACCACGAGCAAGGAATGCCGCTGCAGCATCGTGGCAACGCGGTCCTGCCGAAGCGCACGGCCGTTCTGGGCAAGGAGGCGGCCGTGCTGGCGCGCGACAGCGCGCGCCTCAGCCCGGCAGTAGCGGCCGCGGCAGCAGCCGGTCCTTGAGCGCCGCATCATCCGGCGCGCAACGGATCACCGCCGGCGAAGGTCAACGCCACCTGTGCGCTGGCCCCATCTTCCAGCCGGCGATCGCGGCGAAGCGATCGTTGCCGCCAATCGGCGACAACGGCCGGTCGAACCCGAAAACTGCGCCCAGTCAGTTCAGTACGCGGCAGAACACCGCCTTCAGATAGCGCGATTCCTGCACGTGGGCCATGAACGGGTGGTCGGCGCCGGCGCCGGCCACCTTCAGGATCTGGATGGTGCGGCCGGAGAAATACGCGGCGCGGCGCAGCATGTCCAGGAACTCGTGCTCGGCGACCAGGCCGGTGCAGGAGAAGGTGGCGAACAGGCCGCCCGGGGCGACCACGCCCAGCGCCAGCTTGTTCATGTCCAGGTACTTCTTCAGCGCCGGGATCACCTGATCGCGGTCGCGTGTCATCTTGGCCGGGTCCAGGATCACCACGTCGTAGCGGTCGCCGCGCACCGCTGCATCGCGCAGGTAGGGGAAGATGTCGGCCTGCACGAACTTGAGCCGCACGTCGTTGAGCTTGGCGTTGCCCTTGGCGATCTCGATCACGTCCTCGTCGATGTCCACGCCGACCACCTCCTCGGCACCGCGCACCTTGGCGTAGACGGCGAAGCCGCCGGTGTTGCAGCACAGGTCGAGCACGCGCTTGCCTTCCACCTGCTGGCTCAGCCACTGGCGGTTCTCGCGCTGGTCGGCGAAGAAGCCGGTCTTGTGCGCGCCGGCCGGATCGGCGCGGAAACGCACGCCGTATTCGCTGATGATCGCTGGCTCCGGACGCTCGCCGCTGCTGGACACCGGGCGGTAGTCGAAGCTCTCCTGCTTCTGCACGTGCTCCTCGGCGAAGCTGTAGAAGCGCGCGCCGGGGAACTGGGCGCGCAGCGCGGCGTAGATCCACTCGCGGTAGCGGAACATGCCGGCACTGAAGAACTCCACCACCAGCAGATCGCCATAGCGGTCCACGACCAGCCCGGACAGGCCATCGCCTTCGGCATGCACCACGCGCCAGGCGTCGGACACCGCGTCCAGCTTGAGCACGTCACGGCGCAGCGACACCGCCTCGGCGATCTTGCGCGCGAACCAGGTTTCGTCGACCGCGATCTCGGGATCGGTCTCGAGGATGCGCACGGCGATGCGCGAATGGCCATTGTAGAAACCGCGGCCGATCCACTCCCCGTCCACCCCGACCACGTCGACGAGGCTGCCCGGCTTGGGCTTGGCGGCAGGTTTTTCGACCAGTTTCTGGAAGATCCATGGATGGCTGGAGCGCCAGGCGTTCTTGAGGCGGACTACGGGCAGGGGAGTATTCATGAACGCCATTGTATCCGCCCCGATTGACGCCACCGCCGCCAGCCGCAAGAATGGGCGCAGAAGGGGAGTAGCTCCCAACGTTGTCGCCGTCAATTCGAGCCAGCAGGCTCCGGTGCAACGGCAGCCAGAGCATCGGCTGCGAGCGAGACCTTCGCCGCAGTGGCGAAGGCATTCCCTGGAACGAACCCCATCGTTTCCGTCCAGGACCCTCGCCGCCGCGGCCCGAGGTTCAACCTTCACTGACGGGAATTCCCCATGCAAACGATAGGCAACGTGTGGTTGTGGAGCGGTTTCGCGATCGTGGTGATCGCGGCGCTGCTGGCGGATCTGGTGCTGATGCGCCACGGCGGTCCGCACAAGGTCACCTTCAAGGAAGCGCTGTGGTGGAGCGTGGGCTGGATCGCCCTGGCGCTGGCGTTCAACGCCGGGCTGTGGTGGTACCTGCGCGAGACCATCGACGTGGCCACCGGCAATCAGTACGGGCTGGAGTTCCTGACCGGCTACCTGGTGGAGAAGTCGCTGGCGGTCGACAACATCTTCGTGTTCCTGATGATCATGAGCTACTTCGCGGTGCCGGAGGAGCAGCGCCAGCGCGTGCTGGTGATCGGCGTGCTCGGCGCGATCGTGCTGCGCGCGGTCATGATCTTCGCCGGCTCGGTGCTGCTGACCAAGTTCCACTGGCTGCTGTACGTGTTCGGCGCGTTCCTGCTGCTGACCGGCATCAAGATGTGGTTCTCGGCGGGCAAGGAGCCGGACCTGGAGGCCAATCCGGTGCTGCGCTTCATGCGCAAGCACCTGCGCCTGACCCCGCAGTACCACGGCAACGCGCTGAGCGTGACCCGGGAAGGCAAGCGCTGGTTCACCCCGCTGTTCGCGGTGCTGATGCTGATCGCCATCACCGACGTGATCTTCGCGGTGGACAGCATCCCGGCGATCTTCGCGATCACCACCGATCCGTTCCTGGTGCTGACCTCCAACGTGTTCGCGGTGCTGGGCCTGCGCGCGATGTTCTTCCTGCTGGCGGGCATGGCCGACCGCTTCCACCTGCTGCCGTACGGGCTGGCGATCGTGCTGGTGTTCATCGGCACCAAGATGCTGATCATCGACCTGTACAAGATCCCGGTGCTGGTCTCGCTGCTGGCGGTGGCGGTGGTGATCGGCGCGACGGTGGTGCTGAGCCTGCTGCGCCCGGCCAAGCCGGCGCACTGAGGCGCGCCGCGGCCGCGGGATTGTCCCGCGGCCGCGGCCAGTCCCTCCCACCGGCGGCGCCTTGCCTTGGGCGATGGGCGCCGCCATCCAGGAAGCATGGACACTTCTCCGCTCTCCCCGTCCCCGCCTGCCGACGATGCGCAGGCGCAGGACCGCTTCGACCGGGCACGGATCCTGCGCGCCTTCAACGCCAGCCTCGCCCTGGTCGCCGTGCTGGTGGCGGTGTTCGCCAGCCAGGGCCTGTTCGACTGGCGACCGTGGTCGGTGGGGCCGCAGCAGGCCAGCGGCCTGCTCGGGCTGCTGACCGCGCCCTTGCTGCACGGGTCGCTGGAACACCTGGCCGCCAACGCCGGCGCGCTGTTGATCCTGGGCACCCTGGCTGGCAGCGTGTACCCGCGCGCCACCCTGGCCGCGCTTCCACTGATGTGGCTGGGCTCGGGCCTGGGCGCGTGGCTGCTCGGCGAACCCGGCAGCCACCATCTGGGCGCCAGCGGCGTCACCCACGGCCTGCTGTTTCTGGTGTTCGTGCTGGGACTGCTGCGCCGCGACCGCGCCGCGATCGCCGCCAGCATGATCGCGTTCCTGTTCTACGGCGGCATGCTGGTGACGGTGCTGCCGCACGAGGCCGGCGTGTCCTGGCAGTCGCACCTGGGCGGCGCGCTGGGCGGCGCGGTCGCGGCCCTGCTGCTGCGCCACCGCGACCCGCTGCCGCCGCGCAAGCGCTACAGCTGGGAAGACGAAGACGAGGAAACGCTGGCGCCGCTGGACCAGGAACTGGAGCCACCGCCGCCCGCGCAGGTGCCGGTGCTGTGGCAGCCGGCGCCGCCGACGCGCGGCGTGGTGCTGCGCTTCCCGCCGCGGCAGGAGCGCGACGAAGGCTGAAGCTTCTGCCGCGGGCGTAGTGGCTCCGCGCTGCGGCACACGACACACGACACACGACAGCAGCGTTCCACCTGCCGCGCTTCGTCGTGGGAAGCGCATTGCTGGGGCATGCGCTCAAGTGTTGGCGGTTGGCGGGTGGCGTGGGTATTTTGGGAGCGACTTCGGGGCACCTCTAATAACTCCATTCCTGAAGCTGCACGCTGCGCGTGGCGATGGCGTGTTCCTTTTTTCTGTCGCGGCTGAAGCCGCTCCTACAAGAGCACGGCGCGCATGTTGTAGGAGCAACTGTCTTCTCACCCGGTTGCCTCTTGCCATGGTGTGCGATCACGCGCCATGGCGTTGAGGCGGATCAGCAGCACGCGCATGCACGCGGTGATGGCCACCTTGGCGGGCTTGCCGCGTGCCCGTAGCTGGTGATAGCGCTCCTTGAAGGAGGCTTGGGTGCGCACGACGCTCCAACAGGCCATGTAGAGCACCCGTCGGATCGGGGCCCGCCCGCCGCGGATGCGGCGTTTGCCACGGTGCTTGCCGCTGTCCACGTTGTAGGGCGCCACGCCGACCAGAGCCGCGATCTGGCGGCGGTCCAGGGTGCCCAACTCGGGCAGGTAGGCGATCAGGCTGGCCGTGGTGACCTCGCCGATGCCAGGGACCGCGCTCAGCGAGCGCGCCAGTGCATCGTCGAGCTGGTGCTGCACCTGCTTGATCGCCTGGTTCATCCGCTGGAGACGGCGACGCAAGTCGCCGATCTGTTGGATCAGACACTCACGCACCACGGCCAGGGTCGCCTGATGCAACCGACGGCGCTCGTCGTCGCGCTGCTGGACCAGTTGTTCGCGGCGCTGGACCAGCATGCGCAGTTGCTCGCGCAAGGGATCAGGAGGCGGCGCGGGCGCTTGCACCAGCTGGGCCATGCGCGCGAGCAAGGCCGCATCCAGCGGATCGGTCTTGGCAATGGTGCCCAAGGCCGTGGCAAACGCGCGCGCGCGGCGCGGATTGATCCGGGTCACCGGGAGGCCTGCCGTGGCCAGGGCGTTCATGACCGCTCGTTCGTAGCCGCCGGTGGCCTCCAGCAGCACGTTGCCGACGCACTGCCCGGCAAGCTGGTCACACAGGCGCTGGTGGCCCTGGGCGGTATTGGGAAAGGACAGCAACTGGTTCAGGGGAAGCACGTGAACGGCCAAGGTGTCCTTGGCCACATCCAGACCAATCCAAAGAGACATAAGCGTTAGGTAGACTGAGGGGCAGGAGAGAGCTGCCTCGTGGCTGCCCACGCTTGTGAAGTTCGAGCGAGCGCTCGTTCAACTGTTCGGGCTAGGCAACGAGGTCGATGTGCGGCCGCCCTGGCTCCTACACGTGCTCGAACACTGCGGCCTGTCGGCGTGCCGCACATCGCTCTCCACTCAAACTGTAGACCAACTTCCAGACACAAGCGGCTTCAGCCGCGACAGGAGGACGAAATGGCCGTGATGCCAAGGCGTCCATGAAAAACGCGGCCGCAACGCCACCGGCTACGCCAATGCGTCTTTGCCACTCCATGGCATCTGTAACGCATCGATGCCGGAACCTGCAGGCTGGGCGTGTCGGCGTCTCGCAAGTGCATCGACATGCTTTTGGGGGTTATTGGAGGAACCCTTCCGTCGCGACGCATTGCCGGTAAGGCCCGTCGCGACTGAAGTTGCTCCCACAGGTTCGCCGCGTGCTCGGCATGATTCCTGCCGTCCCGGCCCAGCGATGCCGCACACGTACGCTGGACACAGCGACCAGGCTGCGGGCAGTCCGCTCCAGACCCGCGACTGCGCCAAGGCGACCTGCCGCGCCGCGGCAGCGGCCGTACACTGGCCGATCCCTCGTCGCCCGACCGAGATTGCATGCCCTCAATCCCTGGCTTCCCTTTCCGTTCTGCCGCCCTCGCCCTGCTGGCGCTCGCGCTCGCCGCGTGCAGCACCTCACCCGCCCGTGCGCCGACAGCGGCGCAGGCGATGGCCGAAGCCGAGCCGGGCAAGGCGATCGGCTACCTCGCGCCTGCCGCGGTTCCGGCCAGCCTGCAGCTGCTGCCGGCTCCGCCGGCCGAGGACTCGCCCGGGCAGGCGCTGGACCAGGCAGTGAACCACGAGGCGCTGGCACTGCGCGGCAGTGCGCGCTGGCACCAGGCCGCGCGCGACGCCGATCTCAGCTTCCCGTCCGGCGCCGGCCAGTTCGCCTGCGCGCTGGGCGTGGCCATCGACGCGCAGCGCACACCGCACCTGTACACCTTGCTGGAACGCAGCCGCATCGACGCCAGCGCCGCGACCAAGGCGGCCAAGAACCACTACCGGCGGCCGCGGCCGTTCATGCTCAACCAGCAGCCGGTCTGCACCCCGGACGACGAGGACGGGCTGCGCCACAGCGGCTCCTATCCCTCCGGCCACAGCGCCATCGGCTGGGCTTGGGCGCTGATCCTCAGCGAGATCGCGCCCGATCGCGCCGACGCCCTGATCGCCCGCGGCCGCAACTACGGCGAAAGCCGGCTGGTATGCAACGTGCACTGGCAGAGCGACGTGCTGGCCGGGCGCTTCATGGGCGCGGCCACGGTGGCCCGGCTGCATGCCGACCCGGCATTCCAGGCCGACCTGGCCGCGGCGCACGAAGAGATCGTCCGCGCGCAGGCGCAGGGCGCCAAGCCGGGCGAGGACTGCGCGGCGCAGACGCAGACGCTGCAAGTACGGCCGGCTAGCGCGCTGTAGGGCGTTGCCGTTGCGCGTGCCTGGCGTCCGGTCGCGGCTGAAGCCGCTCCTACAGAAGCCGCATCGCGCGCTCTTGTAGGAGCGGCTTCAGCCGCGACACTTCGTCCCCGGCACACGTGCCACTGAGACATCGCTCCTGCCGCGACATCCGCACTGGCCATCGTCCGGTGCCTTGAGCGGGAGCGAAACCTCCACGGCAGCGACCTGCGCAGCGCAGTACCACCGAGCAGCCGCAGCCATGATCCAGAGCCCGACGCGTCGAACAAACCCATGCGACCCGCTGGACAGAAAAAAAAGAGCCCGGCTAAGCCGGGCTCTTTGTTCGTCGCGCTGCTCCAGCAACTGCCTCAATCGAACCGGTACACGACCTCCGCAGCCACCTCGCGTCCCACCGGATTGGACACGCAGTAGGCGAAACCACCGCACCACTTGTCCTGATAGTGATCGTTGAGGATGTTGTTGACGTAGACATTCAGGCGCAACGCGTCCGTGGCCTGATAGCCGAGGCTGGCGTTCCAGTAGATCCTGTCCTGGTTGTAGTAGCCCACCCGTTCGCTCTTCTGCCCGTAACTGATGCTGCGTTCGCCAGCCGCGTTCGTGCGCAGATCGGTGCAATCGGTGGCCACGTCCGGACGGAAGCCATTGGGCAGCGCGGTGCAGCCGCCGAAGCGGTCGCTGCGGGTCCCCGCGGTCCAGTCCACGTACAGCACCGCGGTCCACGGATCCAGGGTCCAGGTCGCGCTGGCGCGGCCGCGGTAGCGGATCTGGCGCTCGCGGTCGCGGGTGTTCTCGAACAGATCGCCGTCGAACTGCGCGTACTTGTAGGTCAGCTGCCGGGTGTAGTTGAGCGCGAAGTCGAAATTGCCCCAGCGTGCGGTCTGCACGCTGTAGCGCGAGGCCAGATCGACACCGCTCACGCTTTGCTTGGCGCGGTTGATCGGGCCGATCTCCACGCGGGTCACCACGCCGTTGGCGTCGCGCGTGACGCGGCTGAGCTGCAGGTCGCACAGCGCCTGGCTGGGTGGCGTCCGCGCCGGCTTGTCCGCCGGCTGTTGCCCGGTGATGCAGTACGCCTCGTCCAGCAACACCTGGTCGGCGCCGACATCGTCGATCGCATCCTCGATGTTGATCCGCCAGTAGTCGACACTGAGCGAGAAGCCGTCGAACGCGTCCCAGACGAAGCCGTAGGTGAGCGAGTCGCCGGTTTCGTACAGCAGGTCCTGCGAGCCCTGCCGGGCGATCACGGGATTGTCGATGTGGTACGGGTCGCCATCGCCACCGGGGCAGTTGCTGGTCTGGCGATTGGGGTCGGTCAGGCAGGCCAGGTAGTCGACCTGGTCGGCCACGCTCTCGCTGGGATCGGCATAGACGTAGTGCATGTCCGGCGCACGGAAGCTGGTGGCGTAGCTGCCGCGCAGCAGCAAGGTGGAGAACGGACGCCACTCCAGGCCGGCGTTGTAGGTGGTGGCGGCATCGTCAGCGACCGCGTCGTAGCGATCGTAGCGGCCGGCGGCCGAGAGGGTCAGGTTCTTGAGCAGGGGAATCTTGAATTCCACACCCGCCGCATAGCGCTTGCGCTCGCCGCCGCCGGTCTCGACGTTGCCGAACGGCGTTTCGTACACCGGATTGAGGCCCATGGTGTTGGGGTCGGGCGTGAGCTTGTAGCCCTGCTCCGCGGCTTCCAGCACGCCGGCAAAGCCAATCGGGCCAGCCCAGCCTTCGAACAGATCGCCGCTGAGCACGGCGCTGGCCTGGCTGAGCCAGGTGCGCGCCTTCTTGTCGCCGACGGCGCGAATGCTTTCGTAGTCGCTGGGCGAAGCCGGGTTCCACAGCCGGTCGTAGTCGGGCGCATAGATCTGCAGGCCGCTCGCCGCATCGGTCCCCAGTGAAGAGCCCAGGAAGAACTCCGTGGCACGCGGGTTGTGGATGATCGGGAAGCGCTCCTGGATCTCGTATTCGGCGCGGCCGCCCATCACTTCCCAGTCGAAGCGATCGCCGAAGACGGTGCCGCGCAGGCCGGCGCTGAAATCCCAGTTCTTCTCCTTGGATTTGGTCAGCGCGCGGTCTTCGCCGCCGATCTCGCCGGGCGTGAAGTAGCGCAACAGGCTGCGGCGCTGGCCGCTGTCGCGGTCGATGTAATCCTGGCTGCCCCAGGCCGGCATGAAGGTATTGCTCTTGCCGGTCGAATCCCAGTAGCCGTAGGTCGCCCAGGCTTCGACGTCGCCGAACTGCTTGGTGCCGTACAAGTAGAGCGAAAGGTCCTTGCTGCCATTGCGCAGCGTCCAGTGCTGGAACACGGAGCGATTGGCGCATTGCCAGCCGGTATCGGTCTGCGCGCCGCTGAAGTCGTTGTACAGAATGCGGTTGTGCTCGTAGAACTCGCCGCCGAACCGGTCGCAGGCGCCGGTCGGCGGCCTGATCCGGACATCGTTGGTCACGTCGTAGAGACGGATGCCGGATTGGGGGGTATTGGTCGCGGTGTTTTGCCGCACGCCGCCATAGCTCCAGTTGCGGCGGGGCGAATCGGACTCCTCGTCCATGAAGGGGCGTTCATGCGACCACAACGGTTTGCGGTCGAAGTACTGCATCGTGTACGCGACGCTCCAGTCCTCGCCGTGACGGCCACCGGACCAGGAGACATCGCGGACGTCGCGCCCGCCCTCGGTGGTGGTGCCGTAGCGCGCGCGCAGGGTATCGCCGTCGATGTCCTTCTTCAGGATGACGTTGACCACGCCGGCCACCGCATCGGAGCCGTAGATCGCCGAGGCGCCGGTGGACAGCACCTCGATGCGATCGACGATGCCGGTGGGAATGTTGTTGTAGTTGGCGAAGTTGCTCTTGCCCTGGTACGGCATCGGGTAATCGGCCACGCGGTGGCCGTTGATCAGCAACAGGCTGCGGCCGGGGCCGAGATTGCGCAGGTTGAGCGGGCTGGCGTTGACCGAACTTTGGCCCCAGTCGTAGTCGTTCTGCACGTTGCCGGTGACCTCGGTGAGCGAGCCGAGCGCTTCGTACACCGTGGTGAAGCCTTCCTTCATGATCTGCGCGCCGGTGATGACCGTGACCGGCGCCGGGCCTTCGACCTCCGCGCGCTTGATGCGCGAGCCGGTGACCATGACCGAGTCCAGCGTCTTCGCCTTTTCGTTGGTCCCGGCTGTGGCGGACGGGTCGGTCCGTTCCGTGGGCGGCGGCGGCGCGTCCTGCGCCAGCGCGGCCAGCGGCGAAGACAACGCCAGTGCGAGCGCGCTCGCCATGGCGTTGCGATGGAGTGTTGAGTGATGCATGTGTCCCCTCCGACGTTGAAAGGCCTAAACGGTCCGACACGCTGGGCAGCTCCACCCCGATTGCCGCGTTCGCTCGAGGTGCGAGATGTCAGCCGTGTGTCGTCGATCCCCCGCGGCGAACATACGTCAGATAAACAAATGATAAATGTGATGCAATTCGTGTTTGGAACGATCCAAGCGATTGAATCGATGCTTGCTGTGGCCGGCGGAATCCGTGCGCTTCATGTCGCGCCCCGTACTGGGCAAAGGCATCGACGTGCTCGCCACCGGTTTTCGTTCTCCACGCCCTGCCTGAATGCCTACCCCGGGCGCGGGCGGCCACGCGCCGTTCGTGGGCGACGTCGCCTTGCGCGTAGGGTCGATCGAGCCAGGCCATGGTCCCTGAGGCGGCCGGCCTCCAAAGGCCGTCCATGGCTTGAGACAGATGCGGACGCCCCCGGCGCACGGGCTAGACTCGGCAAGGATTTTTGCCCATCAGGTCCATCAGGAGCTTCGCCATGACCCAGTGGTACTTCCTCACCGGCGGCGAACAAACCCGCTCCGGCCCGTTCGACGATGCCGACGCCATCGCCTTCGCCCGCAACAATCCCAGCGCCATGGCCTGGCGCCAGGGCCAGAGCGGCTGGAGGCCGGCCAACCAGATCGACGAGCTGCGCGGCGCGAGCGCGACCAGCCTGCCGCCGGGCCTGCCGCCCCCGCCGGGCGGCGGCGGCCGCGCCGACGACATCGATTTCCGCATCGTCGGCCACGAGATGCAGTTCGTGGAGATCGAGCTGGATCCGGGCGAGAGCGCGGTCGCCGAGGCCGGCGCGCTGATGTTCAAGGACGCCGTGGTGCAGATGGACACCGTGTTCGGCGACGGCTCCAACAGCCAGGGCGGCGGCCTGATGGGCAAGCTGTTCTCGGCCGGCAAGCGCCTGGTCACCGGCGAGAGCCTGTTCACCACCGTGTTCACCCATCAGGGCCAGGGCAAGGCCAAGGTCGCCTTCGCCGCGCCGTATCCCGGCACGGTGCTGGCGATGAAACTGGACCAGCACGGCGGCCGCCTGATCTGCCAGAAGGACAGCTTCCTGGCCGGCGCGCGCGGCGTGTCGCTGGGCATCCACTTCCAGCGCAAGATCATGACCGGCCTGTTCGGCGGCGAGGGCTTCATCATGCAGAAGCTGGAAGGCGACGGCTGGGTGTTCGTGCATGCCGGCGGCTGCGTGGTCGAACGCGAGCTGGCCGCCGGCGAACGCCTGGACGTGGACACCGGCTGCGTGGTCGCGTTCCATTCCACGGTGGACATGGACGTGCGCCCGGTCAGCGGCATCAAGAGCATGTTCTTCGGCGGCGAAGGCATGTTCCTGGCCACGCTGACCGGCCCGGGCAAGGTGTGGCTGCAGTCGCTGCCGTTCTCGCGCCTGGCCGGGCGCATGTTCGCCGCCGCGCCGCAGGGCGGCGGGCAGAACCGCGGCGAAGGCTCGGTGCTCGGCGGCCTGGGCCGGATGCTGGACGGCGACAACAACTTCTGAGGTCGCGCCGGCGCCAGCGTGCACCGCTCACGCTGGCGCGATGGCTTCCAGCAGTTCGTCGCGCAACCACTGCTCCAGCACCCGCCCGATCGCCGCCGGATCGGCGCCGGGCGCGCGCCGGCACACCTCGCCGAAGGGCATGCCGGCGAGCGCCTGGTGCAGCATGCGCGCTTCCAGCGGCGACATGCTCTGGAAATAGGGCGACAAGCCCTTGCGCCAGACCCGGATCGCCACCCCGGGCAGGCGCACTGCCACAGCCGGCGCATGCCCTTCCGACAGCGCCGACCAGATCGCGGCGGCGTTGCTGCGCATGCGGCGGCGGCGCAAGGTCGGCACGAAGCGCAGGCGTGCCTGCTCCCAGTCCACGCCGGCCAAGGCCGCCAGCGTCACCGGTGCCGCATCGGTGCCATCGAAGGCGCGGCGCAGGGCCAGGTCGAGCCAGGCCAGGTCCGCCAGTTCCGGCCGCGCGGGATGGCGCGCGGCCAGGTAGGCGCCGAACCGGTCGCCGTAGGCGCCGAGGTTCCAGGCCGAGGGCGGATGCTGCGTCACGTAGCCGGCCGCAGCCGCGTCGAACGCCGCTTCGCCCAGCCAGGCCAGGGTGGTGGCGTAGGTGTCGCGCAAGGCGTCGCCGAGCTGCGCGCGGTAGGCATGCCGATAGACGCGCAGACCCGGACGCTGCTCCGCGTCCAGACAGGCGTCCGCATCGGCCGCAGGGTCGCGCAACCAGCCAGAGAAGCGGCGCTGCAGCGACAGCAGGCTCATGCCGCCATGCGGGCCGCGTCGGCGGCGATACGCCGCGCGATCTGCAGCTCGTCCAGCAACGCCGGCAGCGGCGGAATCCGGTCGTCGCGCTCGATCATGGTCGCCACCGCGCCGATGCGCCGGCACACCCGCGCGTACAGCGCCCACACCGGATCGCAGACCGGTTGGTCGTGGGTATCGATCAGCAGCTCGCGGCCCTGGCTATGTCCGGCCAGATGCACCTGACGGACGCGCTCCCACGGCAGCGCGTCCAGATAGGTATGCGGATCGGCGCCGTGGTTGACCGCGCTGACGTAGACGTTGTTGACGTCGAGCAGCAGATAGCAGCCGGTGCGCGCGCATACCTCGCGCAGGAAGGCGGCTTCGCTCATGGTGGCGCCCGCGAAGGCCAGATAGGTGGAAGGATTTTCGAGCAGCAGTGGCCGCTCCAGCACGTCCTGGGCGTGGGCGATGTTGGCGCAGACCACGTCCAGCGCTTCGTCGTCGTAAGGCAAGGGCAACAGATCGTGGGCGTTGAATCCTGCGACCGCGCTCCAGCTCAGATGGTCGGAAACCCACAGCGGACGCACGCGCTGCGCGAGGCGCTTGAGCCGCAGCAGATACGCGCGATCAAGGCCATCGGCCGAGCCCACCGACAGGGAGACGCCATGCAGCGCCACCGGATAGCGTTCGCGCACGCGATCCAGCACGTACAGCGGCCGGCCGCCGGACACCATGAAGTTTTCCGAAATCGCCTCGACGAAATCCAGCGCGGGCGGGTCCTCGAGATACAGCGGATAGTGCGGCGGGCGCAGGCCCAGCCCGAAGCCGTGGAAAGGCGCGATCGTGTCCATGTGGCACAAGGTCTCGTTCGGCGTCCCGGCCGGCGCGCGGCGCCGGCCGGAACGGGGCATCGCCTCAGGCGGCAGGGGCGGTCAGCGAGCCGCCGGCCGACTTGCATTGCTTCACGGTCACATCCTTGAAGCCCTGGCCCTTGCAGGCGTTCTGACCCTTGCATTCGTGACTGCCGGATTTGCAATCGGACTGGCCCTTGCAGCTGTTGATGCCGTAGCAGGCGACGAGCTTGGCATCGCCCTTGGCGGCGGCGCTGGCGGTGGCCGGAACGCTGGCGGCGGCGATGGCGAGCAGGGCGGCGGTGGCGGCGAAACCGGTAGCGGTGCGGGTAGCGATCATGGACGTTCCTAGGAGTGGACAAATGCCGAAATGGCGGCAGGTACTTCGCCGCCAGCGTCGCCACGGTTACACCTCGCTGCACTGGTCACGCGATGCGCAATAGCCGGTCCAGCGACAGCGCGCCCGCGCCGCGCACCAGCAGGTACGACAGCAGCGCGGCCCAGCTCAGGTGCGTGGGCCAAGCATCGGGATAAACGAAGATCTCGATCACCGCGGTCATGCCCAGCAACGCAAGCGCCGACAGCCGCGTGCACAGGCCCAGCACCAACAGCAGCGGGAACAGGTGCTCCGAATACGTGGCAAGGTGCGCGGCCAGATCCGGCGCAAGCAGCGGCACGCGGTAGTCTTCGCGAAACAGCGCGTAGGTGCTGTCGCTGATGGTCAGCACACCGGTGACCTTGGTGCGTCCGGACAGGAAGAAGATCGCGGCGATCGACAACCGGAACATCAGTGCCAGCGCGGAGTGGCCGACCCGCTGCGATAGCGCGGTGGCGAGACGATTCCACGCGGTGCGCAGGTCTGGGGAAGCGGGGGTGGAGGTCATGGAATTCCTTGCTCAGAAGAAAGGTCGAGGGAAGAAAAGGCGCCGGCGCCCAGCAGCATCGCGAACGTGTCCGCCAGCGCCAGCGTGGGCTCGGCCTGCTGCGCCTGCTCTGCCGCGGCATGCAAGGTGGCGCCGCCGCGGCACGCCTCCAGCAGCGCGCAACCGCCCACGCCCAGCGCATGCCAGGACACCTGGCCGGCGCGCCGCAGCAGCACGACGCCTTCGCCATTCCACGCAAGCTCGGACAGGGGCGCCGCATCGCGCTGCGCGCACCAGATCGAATACACCGGCAACGCCTCGAACCAATGCCAGCGCACGCTCGGATGCACGGTCACGCGCAGGCGCGCCAGTCGTTCGGGGGGCAATGCCGCCACGTCCCGCGGATCGAGGATGGCGGCATCGGCGGCGACATGCGCTTCGCGCCAGCTGCGATCCAGCTGCGCCACGCCCGGCAGGTAGGGCCATTGCCCTGCCTCGGGAAGCGCGGCCAGGAACGCATCGAAGTCGGCGCCGTAGTGCAGCAGACGCACATCCTCCGGTGGGTGACGCTGGACATAGGCACGCGCCACTTCCTCGAACCAGGCCTCTCCCACCAGCCGCTGCACGCTTGGAAAATTCGCTTGCAACGCGTCGATGCAGGCGCGCAGCACGGTGTTGCGATAGACGCGAAATCCCGGCTGCGCGGTCAGCCCGCCGGCGTCGCCATCGCCGTACAGCGCAAGCGCGAACCCGTCCTGGAACTGCGCCAACGCGCTCATGCCGCCTGGCGCCGGCACGCCGCGGCCCGCTCCAGCAGCCGCTGCGCGCGATCGCGTTCCAGCAGCAGCGAGTCGAAATCCGGAATGGCGCCATCGCGCTCGATCAAGGTGGGCCGCGGCCCGGCGATGTCCAGGAAATGCGCGTACATGTCCCAGACGGCATCGTCCACCGGCGCGTCGTGCGAATCGATCAGCAGCGTCCGTGCGTCCCCGGCATCCGCGGCGTCCGTGGCATAGCCGGCCAGATGGACTTCCACCACCGCGTCGGCAGGGAAGGCGTGCAGGTAGGCATAGGCATCGAAACCCAGGTTGTGCGCGCTGACATGGACATTGTTGAGGTCCAGCAGCAGCCGGCAACCGCTGCGCCGCACCAGTTCGGACAGGAAATCCGGCTCGCTCCACGCATGTCCGGGCAGCGCCAGGTAGTGACTCGGGTTCTCGATCGCCACGGTGCGACCTAGCGCCTCCTGCGCCCGCTGCACATTGCTCTCCACGCGCGCCAGCGCCGCGGCGCTGCGCGGTACCGGCAACAGTTCCGGATGGTAGCGGCCGCGCCAGGCCGACCAGGCCAGGTGCTCGGACACCTGCCACGGCTGGACGCGCTCGGCGAGGGCGGCCAGACGGCGCAGGTGCCGCGGGTCCGGATCGGCATCGGCCGCCAGCGACAGCGACACGCCATGCAGCGACAGCGGGTGGCGCCCGGCGATCGCCTCCAGCCAGGCGAGCCGCGGCCCGCCCTGCACCAGGTAGTTCTCGGGGTGCACCTCGAACCACAGCCCTGGCGCAGTGCAGTCCAGCGCCTGCGCGTAGTGCTGCGGCTTCAGGCCGATGCCGGCGCCGAGCTGCATGGCCGCGGCGCCGCGCTCAGGCGCCGACCGGGGTCAGCGTGCCGTGGCCCTTCGGCGTCTTGATGCCGACGCAGGTGCCGGCCGGCACGTTCTTCCAGGCATTGCCTTGATAGTCGCGCTTCGACGTGCCCGCGCAACTCGTGCCCGCGCCGGCCTTGCAATCGTTCTGGCCGGCCTTGGCGATGCCGTAGCACTTCTCCATCGGCTTGGGCTGGGCGGAGGGATCGGCGCCCTGCGCCATCGCGGCGCCGGCGACGAGGGCAGCCAGGGTCAAGGCCGCCGTTGCGGCATTGCGTACGTTCATGGGAATGCTCCTGCGGAAAAGGGAAGGGACGCACCAGCCGCAAGCACGTTGCGGCCGGCACCGTTCTGCATTCGCGGTGAACGCCGCAGCGGTTACAGCCGATCGCCGCTGCGGGCGAAAAATACTTCGCCCTGGGCTGTAACCGCCCTGGCGGATACGTCGAACTACCGCCGACATGTCGACAGACGGGAACGCGATCGTGAGCAATCAGACGCCGGTGGCGGCCGTGGGGGTGGGCTGTGCCTGCGATGACATGCGTCGCGGCCACGGGCGGCTGTGCGGCACGGCGGGCTGCGGCGCGCGGCGCTGCAAGTTGGCGGCGATGACGGGCCGGCGCCGTCGTATCCTGCCGGTCCGGCGTCCGTCGGGCCGCCCTGGAGAGCGCCGCATGCCCGTCCGCCGTTTCCGCCGCGCCTGTCCCCAGACCCTGGGCCGCGTGGCGCGATGAGCCGCCTGGATGCGCTGCAGGCGGTGGAAGTGCGGCTGCGCCTGTTGTTCTTGGCCGGCCTGGACGGCGGAGCGCGCGACTACCGCGCGTTCCTGGAGGAACTCGGCGCGCACTTGCGCGGTTTCCTGCGCCGCCGCCTGCACCACGCACCCGATGACGTGGAGGACATCTTGCAAGAGACCCTGCTGGCCATCCACAACAGCCGCCATACCTACCGCCGCGACGAACCGCTGACCGCGTGGGTGTATGCGGTTGCCCGCTACAAGCTATTGGATTTCTACCGCGCGCACGCGCGCAAGGGCCCGCCGCCGTTGCCGCTGGATGCCGCCGACGATCTGTTCGCGCATGCCGACGACGCGCCGGCGCACGCCCGCCATGACATCGGCCGACTGCTCGAGCAATTGCCGGACCGGCACCGCCTGCCGATCGTGCACGTGAAGCTGCAAGGCCTGTCGGTCAGCGAGACCGCCAGGCTGACCGGCATGTCCGAATCGGCGGTCAAGATCGGCGTGCATCGCGGGCTCAAGGCACTGGCACGGAAGATCGGGAGTACGGCATGAAGACAGATGAGCTGATCGCGCTGCTGGCGCAGGAACCGTTGCGCGTGGATCGGCATGTCCCCGCCCGGCGGTTCGCGTTGGCGCTGCCGTGCGGGATGCTGGGGGCGCTGCTGCTGGCGGCGGCGGTGTTCGGTGTGCGCCCGGATCTGGCCGCGGCGGCCGCCGATCCGGCATTCTGGGCGAAGCTCGGTTTCGCCGCCTGCATGGCCGCCGGCGCCGGCCTGGCGACCTGGCGCCTGGCCACGCCGGGGCGGCGGGTCGGCGCAGCCGCCATCGCGATCGGCGTTCCGCTCGCGGCAGTGTGGATCGCGGCCATCGCCGCGCTGTGGACGGCGCCGGCGGAACTGCGCCTGCCGTTGCTGCTGGGCCAGAGTTGGCGCAGCTGCCCGTTCAATATCGCGCTGTTGTCGATTCCGACCTTCGCCAGCGTGTTCTGGGTCTTGCGCGGGCTGGCACCGACCCGCCTGCGCGCGGCCGGGGCCAGCGGCGGGCTGCTCGGCGGCGCCCTGGCGACCATGGCCTATTGCATCCATTGCCCGGAAATGGCGGTGCCGTTCTGGGCGCTCTGGTACGTGCTGGGGATGGCGCTGCCGACCGCGCTGGGGGCCGCGCTGGGCCCGCGCCTGCTGCGCTGGTAGCGGGCGGCGCGTTCGCCCGGGCCGCCGCATGCGTCGGTCTGCATGACCTCCGGTCGTGGGCGGTGCAGGCCGATCCCGGTATGCTCGCGCCGGCTCCGCCCTCTCCCTACCTCGACGTCGCATCCATGACCGCCTTCCGTTCCCCGCGCCTGCTCCTGTCCCTGTCCCTGTTCGGCCTGCTCGCTGCGTGCGGCGGCGAGCCCAAGCCGGCGCCGCCGGCACCGGTGGTGGTGGCGCCGGCGCCGGCCGCCGCGGCCAAGCCGCTGCGCATCGGCATCGCCCTGGGCGGCGGCGCGGCCAAGGGCTTCGCTCATATCGGCGTGATCAAGATGCTGCAGGCCAACGGGCTGGAGCCGGTGGTGGTGTCCGGCACCAGCGCCGGCAGCGTGGTCGGCGCGCTGTACGCCAGCGGCATGGATGCGTTCCAAATGCAGCAGGCCGCCGTGGCGCTGGACGAGACCAGCATCCGCGACATGCGCCTGTTCTCCGGCGGCTTGGTGCAGGGCCAGGCGCTGCAGGACTACGTCAACGCGCAGCTCAAGGGCAAGCCGATCGAGAAGCTGGCCAAGCCGTTCGCGGCGGTCGCCACGCGGCTGGAGGACGGCGAGCGCACCGTGTTCGTGCGCGGCAACGCCGGCCAGGCGGTACGCGCCTCCAGCAGCATTCCCGGCGTGTTCGAACCGGTCGCCATCGGCAAGTTCCACTACGTCGACGGCGGCGTGGTCAGCCCGGTGCCGGTGGACGCCGCGCGCCAGCTCGGCGCCGATTTCGTGGTCGCGGTGGACATCTCCAGCAAGGCCAGCGGCAAGAATCCGGGCAGCATGCTCGGCACCGTCAACCAGTCGATCGCGATCATGGGCCAGCGCCTGGGCCAGCAGGAGTTGGGGCGCGCGGACATCGTGATCCGCCCGAAGGTCAACGACATCGGTGCCGCCGATTTCGCCCAGCGCAACGCCGCCATCCTGGAAGGCGAGAAGGCCGCGCTGGCGGCGATGCCGCAGATCAAGGCCAAACTGGCGCAGCTGCAGCAACAGCGCGCGGCGGCCGCAGCGGCCGCAGCCAAGGCCGCGCAGCCGGCGCCGCCGCCCTGCGAACCGCGTTCGCGCCTGGGCCGCCTGATCGGCCGCGACGACCCGTGCAAGAAGCAGGACTGAGCCGGCGCGGCGCATCAGGCGTGAGAAGTAGCCGTCGCGCGTGGATAGCCCCTCTCCCGTCGGGAGAGGGGTTGGGGTGAGGGTACGGCGCGAAGCGACTCGCGGAGTTTTGGGTGCACGAGGCTGCGCCCGCACCCTCATCCGCCCCTGCGGGGCACCTTCTCCCGACGGGAGAAGGGAGCAGCCGAGCCCCTCTCCCTGCGGGAGAGGGGTTGGGGAGAGGGTACGGCGCGAAGGATCTCGCAGAGTTTGGGGTGCACGAGGCTTCGCTCGTACCCTCATCCGGCCCTACGGGCCACCTTCTCCCGATGGGAGAAGGAACAGCCACCGCCGTGCCAATCCTCAGTAACGCCAGCGCAGGGTGAAGCTGACGAAGCGCGGCTCGCCGTAGTTCTGGTAGTCCAGGTTGGCCCAGTACTTCTTGTCCAGCGCATTGCGCACCGCCAGCGTCGCGGTCCACTGCGCGCCGAGCTGGTAGTTCGCGTTGAGGTGCACCAGCGTGTACGCGTCCTGCACCACGGTGACCGCGGTCTCGGCGCCGCTGCCGTCGCCGACCGGGCGCGGGATGTTGTAGCCGCGCACCGCGCTCTGCCAGCTGAGCCCGCCGCCGATGCTCAGCCGCTGCCAGGCGCCGGGCAGACGCAATTGGGTGGACAGCTGCAGGTAGTCCTCGGGCAGGTTGGCGTAGATCGCATCGGTGGGCGCGCGGGTGACCTTGGCGCGGGTGTAGCCGGCGTTTAGCGTCCAGCCCAGGCGCAGCTCGCCGTTGAAGTCCAGTTCCCAGCCGCGGCTCTTGGTGCCGTCGATGCCGATGTAGGCCGAACTGCCGTCGGGCAGCGAAGCCTCTGGCTGGCTCATGTCGCGCACCGCGTAGTTGTCCTGGCGCGCCTCGAACAGTGCGGCGCCGAGCAGCGCGCGGCCGCCGAACAGCGTGGCCTTGAGGCCCGCTTCGCGGTTGGAGCCTTGCACCGGCGCCAGCAGGTTGTTGTCCTTGTCCTTGTAGTTCTGCGGATTGAAGATCTCGGTGTAGCTGGCGTAGGCCGAGATGTCCGGGGTAAGCGCGTAGACCAGGCCGACGTAAGGCGTGACTTCGTCGCTGACCCGGTAACGCCCGCTGGTGCCGGTGTAGACGCCGCTGGCGTTGAAGTTGTGCGTGCGCGTCGTCCACGAACTGAGCCGCGCACCGGCGATCAGCGACAACGGCTCGGCCAGGCGAAGGCGCGTGGACGCGTACACGCCGCGCTGGGTGGTGCGAGCCAAGCGCGAGGCGCCGGTGCGGGCGTAGGTGATCTCGGAAATGTCGCCGTCCCAGTCGTGGACGTTGGGAATGTAGTAGCAGCGCTCGCGCCCGCACGTTGCCCAGTCGCTGGGATAACCAAGCGCCAGGGTGGAGGCGGTCGACTGCAGGTCCTGCCAGCTGCCGCCGACAACCAGGTCGTGGGCGCGGCCGAACAGTGGGAACGAACCGGACAGGTATACATCCGCGCCATCGCGCCTGTCCGTGGTCTCGCCTGCGGCGGCGCGCAGGTAGATGCCGCTGCCGTCGCGCGTGTCCGGATAGCCGCTGCCGTACACGCGCAGGTTGCGCACGTCGCCTTCGGTGCGGGCCAGGTTGACCTTCAGCAGCCAGTCCTCGCCGAAGCGCTGCTCCAGATTGGCGAAGGCGGTATGCGTGTTGCGCTTCCAGTACGCCCACTTCGGCGCCAGGTTGGTCGAGCTGGGCAGGTCGGCGAAAGAGCCGTCTGCGGCGAAGTACGGCACCGTGCCCCAGGTCGAGCCGACCGGATCGTTGTCCTGGCGCTGGTAGCCGACGGTCACCGTGGTGGACTCGGTCAGGTCGCCTTCCAGCACCGCCATGCCCGACATCTTCTGCTCGTGGTAATGGTCGTAGTAATAGTCGCGGTCCTGCCAGGCGGCGACGAAGCGGCTGCGGAAACGGCCATCGTCGCTGAGCGGCGCGGTCACGTCGGCCTGAGTGCGGCGGAAGTCCCAGCTGCCGGCGCTGGCCGCGACCGACGCATCGAAGGTCTTGCCCGGGCGCTTGCGCAGCATGTTGACCGTGGCCGAGGGAATCCCCGCGCCGCTGAGCAGGCCGTTGGCGCCGCGGATCACCTCGACCCGGTCGTAGAAGGCCATGTCGTATTCCTGGTTGGTGGAGCCGCTGTAGGTGGGCAGGCCGTCGACCTGGAAGTCGGTGATCTGGAAGCCGCGCGCGAAGTACAGCGGGCGCTGCGTGTCGTAGAAGGACACGTTGACGCCGGTGACGTTGCGCAACACGTCGTTGATGCTGAACAGCGATTCCTCTTCCAGCCGCTGCAGCCCCAGCACGCTGACCGACTGCGGCGTCTCCTGCAGCGTCAGCGGCAGGCGCGTGGTGGTCGATGGCTGCGCGCGGGTGGGGCTGCCGTTGACCTCGACCTTGTCCAGGGTGATGGGCTGGCTGGCGTCGGCCTCGGCGGCGCGCAACGGCACGGCGGCGGCGGACAGGACGGACAGCAGGGCGAGGTGCAGCAGATGGCGCGGAGCGGAGCGGGTCATGGAATCGGCGTCGTCGTTGGGCGGCGGCACCAGCGCTGGCGCACCACCGGGAAAGGAAGAGGAAACGGACGGGCGCAGACTGGCTCCACGGCACGGATGTCCGGCATGGCTGGCCCGGGGTCGGGGCTGGCGGGATCGAGCGGGAGGCGCTGGCCGGCTGCGGCCGTCGTAGACGCAAATGTAAATCGTTAGCAACAACTTAACAAGCGATGTCACACTTCGACATGCATCCACCGTTTCCCGGGAGGCCCGGGCAGCCCGGACGCAGGCTCAGCCGCGCGGCAGCGGCAGGCCGGTAAATTCCTTGACCGTGCGCAGCACGAAGCTGGAATTGACGTCGGCCACGCCGGCGGCGTTGAGCAGCTTGTCCAGCAGGAACGCGGAGAAGTGGGTGAGGTCGCGCACGTAGACGTGCAGCAGGTAGTCCATGTCGCCGGTCAGCGCGTGGCAGGCGACGACCTCGTCCCAGCCCTGCACGCTGTCGGCGAAATGGGCGATGCCGGTTTGCCCGTGCTTTTCCAGCTGCACGCGCACGAACGCCTGCAGGCCCAGGCCGATCGCGCCAGGCACCAGCCGTGCGGCGTAGCCGGCGACCACGCCGTCGGCCTCCAGCCGCTGCACCCGGCGCAGGCAGGCCGACGGCGACAGGTTCACCTGCGCAGCCAATTCGGCATTGCTGGCCCGGCCCTGCCGTTGCAGGAGCGCCAGCAGGCGCAGATCGGTGCGGTCGAATAGGGCCGATTCGGTCATTTATTGCTCTGCAACATGGATTCTTCGCAACAATCTTGCGCCGATCGGCCGGAATCGTGCAACTTCGCAAGCTCATTGCGTGGCTTGGCGCCTACCATCGTCGCTATCCCTTTCGGAGCCGCCGCCATGGACACCGCACCGCGCCGCGTCGAACACCAGCAGACCGACAAGGGCTATGTCCCGGTCTACACCACCGCCGTGGTCGCGCAGCCGTGGGACAGCTACAGCGCCGACGACCACGCCACCTGGGGCGCGCTGTACCAGCGTCAGCGCGAACTGCTGGTCGGCCGCGCCTGCGACGAATTCCTGCAGGCGCAGGACGCGATGGGCATGAGTCCGCAGGCGATCCCGCGCTTCGAGCAGCTCAACGAGGTGCTGGGCGCGGCCACCGGCTGGACCCTGGTCGGGGTCGAAGGCCTGCTGCCGGAACTGGATTTCTTCGATCACCTGGCCAACCGCCGCTTCCCAGTGACCTGGTGGATCCGCCGCCCCGAGCAGATCGACTACATCGCCGAGCCGGACCTGTTCCACGACCTGTTCGGCCACGTGCCGCTGCTGATGAACCCGCTGTTCGCCGACTACATGGAGGCCTACGGCCGCGGCGGAGTGAAGGCGCATGCGATCGGCCCGGAGGCGCTGCAGAACCTCACCCGCCTGTACTGGTACACGGTGGAGTTCGGCCTGATCGACACGCCGGACGGCCTGCGCATCTACGGCGCCGGCATCGTCTCGTCCAAGGGCGAATCGCTGTACGCGCTGGAGTCGGCCGCGCCCAACCGCATCGGCTTCGATCTGGCGCGGATCATGCGCACCCGCTACCGCATCGACACCTTCCAGAAGACCTACTTCGTCATCGACAGCTTCGAGCAGCTGATGCAGGCGACCGCGCCGGACTTCACGCCGCTCTATGCGCAGCTGAGCCAGCAGGAACACATCGCCGCTGGCGACGTGCAGGCGCAGGATCGCGTGTTCCAGCGCGGCAGCGGCGAGGGCTGGAGCCGCGACGGCGACGTGTGAGGCAACGCGGCCCAATCGCGGGTATCGTCGCTGGAGTGGTGCGCCTTGGAGCATGCGATGACGCGATGGATCCTGTTGCTGGCACTGGCGGTGGCCGCACCGGCGTGGTCGACCTCGATCGAGCCGATGCCGCTGGAGGCATTGCTGGCCAAGACCGACCATGTGGTGCTGGCCACGGTCACGGCCGTGGACATGGTCGACGCGGAGGGCGAGCCGGTGACCGATCCGCAGGCACGGACCGGCCCCGGTAGTCGGAATCTGATCCGCTACCACCTGCAGGTGGATCGGGTCGTGACCTCCACCTCCGCCAAGGTGCCGGCCACGCTGGTGGTTCCCGAGTGGCAGATGTGGCACTACAGCCTGGGACAGATGCAGCGCTCGATGGCCCATACCCAGTACGTCTTTCTGCTGCGCGGGCCCACCTTCCTGCCGGCCGACAGCGCCCAGTTCCGCTATCGCGCGGACACGCAGGAGGCGCAGGGCCTGTTGAACGGGAGCCGCTAGCCGCCTTGGGCGGCCGAGGCGCCTGCGCGTGAACCGTGCCGCAGCTATCGGATGCGTTGCGCTCCGGGTGGCGCACAAACGCACGTTTCAGCGAACGACCGCAGCACCAGGCAAGTCGTGGATGGCGCCGCGGCCACGCGCGCGTTGACAGCCCGTCGCCGCTGGCGCCGTTTCATGCGCCTGGCGTGGACCCGGTGTCTGCAGTTCAGCGGGTCACGGCCGCTTGCGCACCCTCGTTTGCGCGACCGGGACCGCGTCCGCCGTCCGGCTCCTCTCCACCATCGCCACGATGATGGCGAACAGTTCCTGCTGCGCCTGTTCGGCGCTGATCTCTCCCGCGGCGGCGGCATAGGACAGCGCGTCGGCGGCACCGAGCATGGCGCGCAGCGCGGCCGGCGCGATCGTCCGTCCCCGCGCGAACGTCCCCAGCACGCTGCGGCACTTGTCCAGGAATGCAGCCTCCCAATCGCGCTTGACCTTCTCCAGCGCCGGGGAACCGACCAGCGCCGCGGCCACGCCCGGGAGTTCGCGCCCCTGCAACATCACGCAGCCGACGAAGGCCGACGCGATCACCATCGCCCGGCTGGCCAGGGTCGGTTCGCTGGCGGCCAGTGCTTCGTCCAGCAGAGCGCTCTGGCGCGCGTCGTACTCCTGGTACAAGGCCGCGAGCAGGCCTTCCCGCGACTGGAAATGGTCGTACACCACGGGCTTGGTGACGCCGGCCTGCTCGGCCAGCCGCCCCAGCGTCAACGCGTCGGTGCCCTCTTCGCGCACGAGCCGCCAGGCGACGTCCAGAAGCTGCCGCTTGCGGTCTTCGCGCGTCAACCGGTGGCGGGGCGGCCGGGTGCGTTCGGGCAGCGGGGAGGAGACCGTTGACATCTTCAATATACCAAAGGTAGGTTACTAAACGTATATTACCACGCCCGCAAGCTGCCTTCCCAGGACTTCCAATGCACGCGCTCATCGTCGTCTCCCATCCCGAACCGGGCTCGCTCACCCATGGCATCGCCCATCGCGTCGGCCAGGGCATCGCCTCCGCCGGGCATGGCTTCGAAATCGCGGACCTGGCGGCGGAAGGCTTCGATCCGCGCTTCACCGCCGCCGACCTCGCGGTGCACCGCAACCAGGCGACGCCGCCGGCCGACGTGCTCGGCGAGCAGGCCAGGATCGACCGCAACCAGGCGCTGGTGCTGGTGTATCCGGTCTACTGGTGGTCCATGCCGGGCCTGATGAAGGGATGGATCGACCGGGTGTTCAGCAACGGCTGGGCCTTCGACTTCAGTCCCCAGGGCAGGCTGGTGAAGAGGCTCCAGCATCTGCAGGTGCACCTGCTCGGCGTCGCCGGCGCGGATGCCCCCACCTATGCCCGGCATGGCTATGCCGACGCGATGAAGACGCAGATCGACCACGGCATCTTCGACTACTGCGGCGCGCGGGTGGTGTCGTCCACGCTGCTGCCGGACTCCGAAGTGCAGGAACCCGCAGCGCATCTGGAGACCGCGCAGGCCATCGGCCGCAACCTGTTTCCGATATCCGAGCGCGAGACGGCGATGGGGGAATGAATGACACGCGGCGATACGTCGTGTCGAGACGCCTGAGCCGCGCCAGGCAGAGCACGTCGGTAGTCGGCCGGACGTACCGAAATCCGCCGCGTTCAACCGCGTCGGCTTCGATCTCGTGCGGATCGGGTGCACCCGCTACCGCATCGACGTCTTCCAGAAACCCTCCTTCGTCACCAACAGCTTCGAGGCAGCCGTGCAGGCGACCGCGCCGGCCTTTACGCCGCTTCATGCAGCTGAGCCAGCAGGAACACATCGCCGCCGGCGACATGCAGGCGCACGATCACGTGTTCCAGCGCGACAGCGATGAGGGCTGGAGCCGCGCCAGCGACGTGTAGCTTCTGCATTCACGGCTGTTGCACCCCGAAGCTGGCGCCGCGAGGCCCGCCGGCCGCGACGCGCGTCGGACAGGCGCTAACGGCGCGCTGCACTTTCCTGCTTCAACGTCCGCGCGCGCCGCCACAGCGCGTCGAGGATGCCTTCGTATTCGCCGAACTGCCGCTCGTCGAGCGAGGTGTTGGTGAAGAAGATCACACCGATCTCCTTGTCCAGATCGGCCAACGTCTCCGTCTTCACTCCGGGATCGGAACCGCCGTGTCCGATCCGGGTGACGTCGTACTTCGTCGCCCAGAAGATCCCGGAATTCTTTTGCGCCAGATCCACGTTGTCGGGCTTGTTCGTGGCATCGAACTGGAAGCGCAGCATCTCGTCGGTCGAACGGCGATCCAGGATCCGCGCGCCGTCATAGGCGCCGTCGTTGAGCAGGGCGAGAAAGAAGCGCGACAGATCGGCGACCGAGGTGCGGACGCCGCCGTCGGGATAGGTGGTGCCGCCATACGGCAGGATCGGAACCGACAGACCGTTCTGCGCCACATACAGCCGTGCGTGGCGCTGCGGCGGCAGCTGCGACAGGAACCACGCTGTATTGCGCATGCGCAGCGGCGCGAAGATCTGGCGCTGGGTGTAGGCGTCGAGCCGCTCGCCGACCGCGCGCTCGACGATGTAGCCGGCCAGTCCGGCGCCGATGTTGGAGTACTCGCGGTGCGTGCCCGGCCTGGCCCGCACGAAGTTGTCCTGCGCGTAGCGCGGCTACCCCGGGGTGAAGTAGTCCGCCAGGAAGCGCGCCAGCGGCTCCGGCGCATCGCCGCCGTAGTGGTAGGTGCTCGCGTAGACCGCCCAGCGATCGGCGATCGAAGCGGTGTGGGTGGCCAGTTGCCTGAGGGTGATCGGCTCGTCCGGGAACGCCGGGTTGCGCACCTGGAACGGCAGGTAGGTGTTGATGTCCGCATCCAGCGACAGTTTGTCGTCCTGCACCGCACGCATCAGTGCCGCGCCGGTGACGGTCTTGCTGATCGAACCGATATTCATCACCGTGTCGGGCATGAACGCGATCGCCCGCTCGCGATCGGCGAAACCGTATCCCTTGCTCCAGACCAAGCGCTTGTCGACGACGATCGCCGCGCCGACGCCGACCATGCCGCCCTCGCGCATCCGCTGCGCGATGACACGGTCCAGGTCGGCCGCGGCCATCGGCGCCGCATCCGGCACGCCGGCGGCGGCCTGGCCGCACAGCAGCCCGAGCATCATCGCCACTGCCGCCGTCGCTCTGCTCGCCATACGCATCTTGCGGATCCTTCCGCCACGCCGGTGGCGATGCCGGGCCCGATGTTAAGCGGCGCTGACGCAGCCGCGCCAGCGCCCTGCGACGGAGCCAGCGAGACACGCGACCAAAGCGGCGCGTGGCGCGCTTATGGGTGCGGTGCGGCCGGATACGCCAGCATCACCACCAGGTCCTCTTCGCCCACCTGCTGCAGCGCATGCGTACTGCCCGGCCGCGTCAGCAGCGCGTGGCCGGGGCCGACGGCGTACTGCTTGCCGTCCAGCGCGTACAGGCCGCGGCCGCTGACGATGTAGTAGATCTCGTCCTTGTCGTGCAGGTGCAGGCCGATGCCGGCGCCCTTGTGCAGCACGCGCTTGCGCAGCACGAAGGCCAGGCCGGGGGCGTCGGCGAAGAACGGATAGGCGGTGGTGTCGCCGGGCCCGCCGTGCGGGCCGGGTTGCGTGCGCGCCAAGTCGCGCTCGTGCACCACCTGCGATGTCGACGGTGCCGGTTGCGCGACCTGCGACTGCGCCGCCGTTGCCATGCTGCCAGCCGGCACCCCGCAATCGATGTCGCGGCGCAGCTGCGTCTTCAACGTCGGCTGCAATGCCGCCCAGTCGCGCACCACCAGGCACGCCACCGCGTTCGCGCCGGCGTAGCTGAAATGGGTGCCGTCGGCCTTGTCCTGTTCCGGCACGAACAGGAAATACGGCTGGGCCGCCTGTTCGCCCAGCGCGCGGATCCAGGCGCTGCTGCTGGCATTGAGATCGATCAGCGCCACCCGCTGCTCGGCGGCCAGACGCTGCATCGCCTGGGTATACAGCCCGTGGGTGTCCAGCAGGGAACCGAAGTCGTACAGCAGGCGCGCGGCGGGCGTGAGCAGGATCGGCGTGGCGCCCTTGTCGCGGGCCAGCGCCACGTAGCGCGACAGGTACTGCGGATAGGCCTGCTGCGGATCGTCGTAGCGGGTGGGGTCTTCGAATTTGGCGTCGTTGTGCCCGAACTGGATCAGCAACACGTCGCCGCGGCGCAGCTCCTTGGCGATCGCATCGAGGCGGCCCTCGGCGATGAAACTGCGTGCGCTGCGTCCGCCCTTGGCATGGTTGCGCACCTGCCAGGCGGCCGGATCCAGATAGCGCTGCAGAGCTTGGCCCCAGCCGGCCTGCGGCGCGCGCTCGGGGCCGTAGTCGGCCGCGGTGGAATCGCCGGCGATGAACACGCGCTGCGGTTCGGCGCAGGCGACACCGGCGCAGAGCAACAGAAATGCAGAAAGGAGCAGGCGCATGTGGTGGACTCCGCTGCGCTGTGTATGCGCTTGGCACCCTGCGCCTGTCGGCCGGAAGCACGCCAAGCCGATAGGGAAGCGTGGTGCCGGATGGTCGATCCTGTTCGGCCCTCACCCCAACCCCTCTCCCGCGGGAGAGAGGCTTGAGCATGGCGCTACGTGATCAGGCCGCTGCGGCTTCCGGCTTGCCCAGCACGCCGGCGACGTAGGCGCGGATCTCCGCGTCCTGCGCGTTGTCGAAGAAGCACTGCTGGAAGCGCGCGCCGCCGACCGCCTGCTTGACCAGTTCCGGATCCAGCGCGCGCAGGCCATCCAGGTAGGACTTGGCGGTGGCCTGCTTGACCTGCGCCAGGATGCCGGCATTGGCCTGCTGCGATTCGCGGCGCTCGGCCGGATAACCCATGCCGCGCTCGCCGCTGAAGGCCTTCTCGAAGATGTAGCGCACGTTGATCTCCGCGCCCCAGCCGTAGCCCTTGGCGAAGGCCAGCGCCAGCGCGTTGCCGTTGTTGACCTGGGCGAACAGGTAGGCGTCGGTCGGCTCGATGCAGTAGCCGCAGAACACGCCCGGGTAAGCGTTGAGCGACATCATCGCGCCCTGGCCGGTGCCGCAGCCGGCGACGACGAAATCGACCGCCTTGGAATTCAGCAGCAGGCTGGCGACGATGCCCAGGTGGATGTAGGTCAGGCGATGGTCGTTGTCGCCGTCCATGCCGACGTTGAACACGCTGTGGCCTTGTTCGCCGGCCACCTCGTTGAGCTGCTGCAGGATCACCGGGTTCTTGCCGGCCTGACTGAACTCATTCATTAGTGCGATTTTCATGGGTGTCTCCGATTGCGGGGAAGAGTGTTGCGGATGCGGGCGCTGCTGCGTGCGTGGTGCCGACCATCATCTGAATTTGGTTTGTGTGCGTGCCGACCCTCATCCGCCCTGCGGGCTCCTCCCCCGGCGGGGAAGGGAAGAGCGCCGGCTGCGGGCGGTGGGCGTGCCTGGCTCAGCGCGCCAGCCAGCCGCCGTCGACCGGGATCACGGTGCCGTTGACGTAGTCCGAAGCGCTGCTGGCCAGAAACACCGCGGTGCCGCCCAGGTCTTCCGGCACGCCCCAGCGACCGGCCGGGATGCGCTCCAGGATCGACTGGTTGCGCGCGGCATCGGCACGCAGCTGCGCGGTGTTGTCGGTGGCCATGTAGCCCGGCGCGATGGCGTTGATGTTGACGCCCTTGGCGCCCCACTCGTTGGCCAGCAGGCGGGTGATGCCGGCGATGCCGGACTTGCTGGCGGTGTACGAGGGCACGCGGATGCCGCCCTGGAACGACAGCATCGAGGCGATGTTGATGATCTTGCCGCTGCTCTGGGCGATGAAGTGGCGGCCGGCGGCCTGCGACATGAAGAACGCGGACTTGATGTTGACGTTCATCACGTCGTCCCAGTCCTGCTCGCTGAAATCCACCGCATCGGCGCGACGGATCAGGCCGGCGTTGTTGACCAGGATGTCGAGGCGGCCGAGACCGGCCAGGGTCTCGTCGAGCACGCGCTGCACCGGCTCGATGCTGATCAGGTTGGCCTCGATGGCGACGAAGCGGCGCCCCAGCGCCTTGACCTTTTCCTCGGTCTCGGTGGGCGCGGCGATGCCGGCGGCGGCGATGTCGGCGCCGGCCTGCGCCAGCGCCAGCGCGATGCCCTGGCCGAGGCCGGTGTTGGCGCCGGTGACCAGTGCGACCTTGCCTTCGAGACTGAACGGATTCGTCATTGCGGGTGCTCCCTAGAGTGATACGGATACGGTGGCGGGCGGCGGCGCGCGCGGCCGCTTACTTGAGCTGGCAGATGTCCAGCACGTGCATGTCGGTGTAGTCCAGGTTTTCGCCGCCCATCGCCCAGATGAAGGCGTAGTTGCTGGTGCCGGCGCCCATGTGGATCGACCACGGCGGCGAGACCACCGCCTCGTCGTTCTGGATCACGATGTGGCGTTGCGCCTCGGGCTCGCCCATGAAGTGGTAGACGCGGTCGTTGGCGCCGAGATCGAAGTAGAAATAGACCTCGCTGCGGCGGTCGTGCAGATGCGGCGGCATGGTGTTCCAGACGCTGCCCGGCTTGAGCACGGTCAGGCCCAGCAGCAGCTGCGAGGACTGGCAGGTGGCCGGCACGATGTACTGGTAGATGGTGCGCTCGTTGCTGGTCTCCAGCGCGCCGCGGTCCAGCGCCACCGCGTCCTTGATCGACAGTTGCTTGGTCTCGAAGCGCGCATGCGCCGGGGTCGAGACCAGGTAGAACCGCGCCGGGTTGGCCGCGTCGTCGGAGGCGAAGCTGACCTCGCTGCTGCCCATCGCCACGTACAGCCCGTCCTTCGGGCCCAGCGCGTAGGCGGCGCCGTCCACGGTGACCGTGCCGCTGCCGGCGCCGACATTGATCACGCCCAGCTCGCGGCGCTCCAGGAACGGATGCCCGGCGGCGGAGGCCGGTTCGGTCTGCTTCGGCAGCTGCAGGGTCTTGCCCACCGGCGCGGCGCCGCCGAGCACGAAGCGCTCGTAGTGGGTGTACTTCAGCGTGACCGCATCGGCGACGAACAGGCCATCGAGCAGGTACAGCTCGCGCAACTGGTCGTTGCTGGCGCCCTTGATGGCGTCGGGATGGGTGGCGTAATGGGTCTTGCAGTACAGGGACATGGGAATCTCCGGGGCAAGCAGGGGCACGCGGCAGCCCGCATGAGGCATTCTAACGGCTCTGGTAAACCGGTGTCATTGCGCAGTGCACGAAACGGCGGTGTTCCTTCTCCCGCCGGGAGAAGGTGCCTCGTAGGGGCGGATGAGGGGTACGGGCGCAGCATCGCGCAGCCGAACTCCGCGAGCCGCTTCGCGCCGGACCCTCACCCCAACCCCTCTCCCGACGGGAGAGGGGCTCGGCTGTGTCCTTCTCCCGCCGGAGAAGGTGCCCGAAGGGCGGATGAGGGTATGGGCGCAGCCTCGCGCAGCCGAACTCCGCGAGTCGCTTCGCGCCGGACCCTCACCCCAACCCCTCTCCCGACGGGAGAGGGGTTCGGCTGCTCCCTTCTCCCATCGGGACCATGGCCCCCTTTTCGGGGGAAGGTGCCCGAAGGGCGGATGAGGGTACGGGCGCAGCCTCGTGCACCCAAACGCCGCGAGTCGCTTTCGCGCCGGACCCCTCACCCCAATCCCTCTCCCGCAGGGAGAGGGGCTCTAGTCTTCCGGCGGCTGGCAGGAGTCGCGCACGATCAGGTGCGGGCGCACGCTGGCGATCGCCAGCGCCGGGGTGCCTTCGGGCTGGATCAGCATCGCCGCGGCGGTGCGGCCGGTGTCGCGGGTGTGGCGGCGCACCGAGGTCAGCGACGGCCACAGGCGCGAGGCCAGCGGGCTGTCGTCGTAGCCGATGATCGACAGCTGGCGCGGAATGTTGATGCCGGCGCGCAGCGCCACCTTGTACACGCCCGCGGCCATCTCGTCGTTACCGGTGAAGATCGCGCTAGGGCGCTGCTTGCCGAGCAGCAGCTTCTCGGCCGCGGCCACGCCGGATTCGAAGGTGTAGCCGGCCTCGACGATGCGCTCCGGCGGCAGTTCGATGCCGCGCCGGGTCAGCGCGTCGATGAAGCCGGCGGTGCGCTCGTGCGCGGAGCGGTAGGCGCTGGGACCGGTGATCAGCGCGATCTCGCGGTGGCCCAGCGACAGCAGGTAGTCGGCTGCTTCGGCGGCGCCGTCGCGGTCGTGGGTGACCACCATCTGCGAGGTCTCGTCCAGCGGCAGCGAGGCGATGCGGGTGTAGCGCACGCCGATGCCGGCGAGCATGTCGGCCAGCGCCTGGTCTTCCGAGGCGCGCGGCACCAGGATCACGCCGTGCAGCTTCTGCTGCTGCACGAAGCGGCGCACACCCTCGATGTAGCCGGGACTGCGGCTGTCGCAGGGATGCACCACCAGTTCGAAGCTGGAGCCGCGCAGCGCGTCCAGCGCGCCGTACTGCATGTCCACGATGTACTGCGCGGTCGGGTTGTCGTAGACCATGCCGATCAGGAACGAACGCCGGAACGCCAGCCCGCGCGCCAGCGGATCCGGCGCGTAGCCGACTTCGCGCATCAGCGCCTCGACCTTCTCGCGCGTGTCTTTGCGCACCAGCGGCGAGTTGTTGATGATCCGCGACACCGTCTTCTTCGAGACCCCGGACAGGCGCGCGATGTCGTTGATCGTCGCGGCCTTGCCGTGGACGGAGGCGTGGACATCGGCGGAAGGGGGTTTGCTCGGCGCCATGGACGGAAAACCGGACGGAAGGGGACGGATTCTACCGGTAGTCATGTTCACTCCAGCGCGCGGTAGCGGAATTGGCGGAAATGCACTTTTCCATTTCCGGCCGCATACAGCGCCGGCTTCAGCGCCAGGAACTTGCCGGCGACGTTGTGGTGATAGCCGGACACCTCCATCCGCACCGGGTACTTGGTCCAGTGGCTGCCATCGCGGCTGCTGTGGATGGTGACGATGTGGCGATCGTTGCGCACCCGCAGCCACAGCCGGCCGCCCTTGGCGCTGGGCGCCAGCTGCGCGGGGCGCTCCTCGCCGTAGCGGTGCATCACGAAGGCCTCGCCGTTGCTGCCCACCCCGGCGTACAGGCGCTCGCTGTAGAACAGCAGCGCGCCGCCCTGCGCGCCGGGTTCGATCTCCATCTCCACCTCGAACTGGTAGGCGGGATCTGGCGCGATCACGGTCAGCGGCGAGCTGTCGCGCGGCGCGCGGCCCTTGCCCTGCACGCTCAGCGTGCCGTCGCCGAACGTCAGCCGCCGGTCCTCGTCGCGGCCCGGGTCGAAGAACGACCACTGCGGGCCGAGCCGGCCGCCGCGGAAATCGTCCGACAGCGCCAGCCCGTGCGGCAGCGCCTGCCCGCTGGGCTTTTTCAGCGGCGCGCCGAGATCGCCGCCCTTGGCCACGAACCAGCCGTCGGCGGTCCATTCGATCGGGTCCAGCAGCGCCTGCCGGCCCAGCGTCCAGTAGCCGTTCTCGTAGCCGTGGTAGAGCATCCACCAGCGGCCGTCGGTGCCCTCGACCAGGGTCGCATGGCCGCGCGACCACCATGGTTCGGCGGCGCTCCGGGTGCGGGTGATCGGGTTGTTCGGCGCGTTGCGCCACGGCCCGTGGATCGAGCGCGAGCGTGCGCTGATCACCATGTGCCCGGTCGGCGGGCCGGCGGTGCCGCCGACCGCGGTGGTCATGTAGTACCAGCCGTTGTGGCGGGTGATCTTCGGCCCTTCCTGCGCATAGGCTTCCACGTCCCAGTCCTGCGGGTACTTCCAGCCGTCGTAGACGTGCTTGGGAGTCTCGACCACCTTCAGCCCGTCGTCGGACAGCTGCACGTAATCGCCGCCGCTCAGGAACAGGTAGCGCTTGCCGTCCTCGCCGACCGCATGGCCGGGGTCGATGTACTTGGCCAGGCCGAGGTCGATCGGCGCGCTCCACGGGCCCTTGATGTCGTCGGCCCAGACCACGAAGTTGCTGCGCTGGCCCTGCTCGCCGCGCCGTGCCGGAAAATAGATGTAGTAGCGCGTGCCGTGCTTGATCAGGTCCGGTGCCCAGATCGCGCCGACGTTCTCGCCGATGGCGTGGCCCAACGGCTGCCAGTTGACCAGGTCGCGCGAATGCCAGATCGGCAGGCCGGGATAGGCGTCGAACGAAGACAGGGTCAGGTAGTAGTCGTCGCCGTCCTTGAGCACCGACGGATCGGGGTGGTCGCCGGCCAGCACCGGGTTGAGGAAGCTGCCGTCGCCCTGGTCGGCGATGCGCTGCCGCTCGATGCCGCGCTTCCAGTCGGCCGCCGCGGCCAGCGCGCTGGCGGCGAGCAGGCCGGCCAGCAGCAACCAGCGCAGGGAGGACAAGGTGGCAGGCGAGGTCATGCATGCATTCCTTGGTTCACCGCAGCGGTTGCGTGCGGCGCGGCGCATCAGGCGCGCAGCGCGCGCGGCAACCACAGCGACAGTTCCGGGAAGAACGCCACGATCAGCAACACGCACAACGCCGCCAGCCAGAACGGCCAGATCGTGCGCATGCTCTGGGCCACGGTGATCTGGCCGATCGAGGTGCCGATGAACAGCACCGAGCCGATCGGTGGGGTGATCAGGCCGATGCCGCCGGCCAGCACCATCACCAGCCCGAAATGGATCGGGTCGATGCCGTAGGCCTTCACCACCGGCAGGAAGATCGGCGTGCAGATCAGGATCTTCGGCGCCAGGTCCATGAACATGCCCAGCAGCAGCAGCATCACCACGATCATCAGCAGCACGGCGTTCTTGCCGTCGGCGATCGACTGCAGGAACTTCACCGCCGCCGCCGGCACCTGCAGATAGGCCAGCAGCCAGCCGAACACCGCCGCGGTGGCGATCACGAACAGGATCACGCCGGTGGTGCGCGAGGCATGCGTGACCGCGGCGAAGAACTCGGCCCAGCGCAACTGCCGGTACAGCAGCGCGGTGACCAGCAACGCGTACACCACCGCGATCGCCGCGCTTTCCACCGCGGTGAAGATGCCGGCGCGGATGCCGATGAAGATCAGCGCGACCAGGCCCAGCCCGGGCAGCGCGCCGACCAGGCGCAGCGCCACCGCGCGCCAGCCGGGAAACGCTTCGGTGCCGTAACCGCGATGGCGCGCCACCGCATAGCCGGTGATCATCATCGCCGCGGTCATCAGCAGCGCCGGGACGATGCCGGCGGCGAACAGATCGGCGATCGACAAGCCGCCGCCGGCCGCGGCCGAGAACAGGATCAGGTTGTGCGAGGGCGGCACCAGCAGCGCGACCAGCGCCGCGGTCATGCTCACGTTGACCGCATAGTCGCGGTCGTAGCCGCGGTTGATCATCTGCGGAATCATGGTGCCGCCGACCGCCGACACGTCGGCGATGGCCGAGCCGGACACGCCGCCGAAGAACAGCGAGGACAACACGCTGACCTGGCCCAGGCCGCCGCGCATGCGCCCGACCAGCGACGAGGCCAACGCGATCAGACGATCGGAGATGCCGCCGCGCAGCATCAATTCGCCGGCGAAGATGAACAACGGAATCGCGATCAGCGAGGCCGAACCGCTACCGGCGGAGATCTGCTGCACCAGCACCACCGCCGGCAGATCCAGGTACAACAGCGTCGCCAGCGCCGCGGCGCCCAGCGCATAGGCCACCGGCACGCCGATCAACAGCAACAGCACGAACAGCCCGAGCAGGATTGCAATGGCCATGGCTCAGTTCACTCCTTCAGCGGTGGCAGGACGCAGCACCTGCCACGCCTGGTACAGCGCGAACACGCTCATCAGCGCGCCGCCGATCGACAGCGGCAGGTAGTTGATGCTCTGAGGCAACGCGGCACCGGCGATCTTGATGTCCAGCCCGTCCAGCAGCAGCACCCCGCCCCACCAGGCGATCACCGCGCCGATGGCGGCGATCATCAGCGGCCGGATCAGGTCGATGGCCCGGCGCACGCGGGCGTGCAGCTTCTCGGCCAGCAGGAAGAAGCCGAAATGGCGCCGGGTGTGCACGCCGGCCGCGGCGGCCAGGCTCATCGCGGTGCTCAGCAGCAGCAACGTCACCGGCTCGGTCCAGCTCGGCGAATCGTTGAGCACGTAGCGGGTGAACACCTGCCAGCCCTGCACCGCCACCAGCCCGAGCAGGGCGGCGGCGGCGATGCCGATGGCGAGATTGGAGATCCGGTCCAGCAACCGCTGCAGCGGCGCCACCGGGACGGCGTGGGCGTGGTCGGTCATCGGCATGGCCTCAGGCGAAATCGCGGATGCGGCGGTACAGGGCTTCGATCTCCGGCTGCCGCCGGTAGTCGGCCAGCAGCGGCGCGGCGGCCTTGCGGAAGGCGGGCATGTCCACCTCGTTGACCGCCACGCCGTAGTCGAGCACTTCCTGGCGCGCCTGCGCTTCGGACGCGTCCCACAGCTTGCGCATCACCGCCACCGATTGCCGCGCGGTCTCCATCACCAGCGCACGGTCGCCCGGCGACAGCGCCTGGAAGCTGCGCTGCGACATCACCAGCACGTCCGGCGCATAGGAATGCTCGCTCTGCGACCAGTAGCGCGCGGCCTCGAAATGGCGGCTGGACTGGAAGCTGCGCATGTTGTTCTCGGCGCCGTCGATCATGTGCGTCTCCATCGCCGAGAAGGTCTCGCCCAGCGACATCGGCGTCGGATTGGCGCCGAGCATGCGCATCAGCTTGAGGAAGATGTCCGAGGAGGCCACGCGCAGCTTGAGACCGTGCAGGTCTTCGGGGCGGTACAGCGGGTGCTTGGTGTTGTAGAAGCAGCGCGCGCCGGAATCGTAGATGGCCAGGCCGATCAGGTCGCGCTGCGCGAAGCTGGCCAGGATGCTGTCGCCGACGTGGCCGTCGATCGCGCGGCGCAGGTGCGGCACCGAGTCGAACACGTACGGCAGGCACAGCGCCTGGGTCAGCGGGAAGGTGTTGTTGAGCGCGCCGGAATAGACGCGGGTGATGTCGATGGCGCCGAAGCGGGCCATGTCGATCGCTTCCGCTTCGCGGCCGAGTTGGCCGGAGTGGTACTGGCGCAGCTTCAGCCGGCCGCCGGTCTGCCGCTCCAGGGTCTGCCCGAACCAGCGCACCGCCTCCACGGTGGGATAGTCGGCCACGTGCACGTCGGTGGCGGTGAGCAGTTGGCTGCCGCCGCCGGCCTGGGCCAGCGTGCCCAGCGGCGCCGCCGCGGCCGCGGCCAAGCCTGCGCCCAGGAAGCCTCTACGAGTGATCATGCTGCGCCCTCCCGCGCGTCGTCGGCGTGCCGCGGCTTACGCCGCGACCGCCCTGCAATGAAGTTCGCCGTAGCCGTCGAAACGGATCGTCGCGTGTTGGCCGATGGCGATGTCGTGGATGCCGGTGGCATTGCCGGTGGCGATCAGTTCGCCGCGCCTGAGCGGCCGGCCGCGCCGCGCCGAACGCGCCAGCGCGAACGCGAACGCGGTGCGCAGGCCGCCCGGCAACAGGGTGGCACCGCCGCTGCCGACGCGTTGGCCCTCGATCAAGGTTTCCGCCAGCAGCGCGGTCTCGTCCAGCGTGGTCCAGTCGGCGACCTCCGGCCCCAGGATCAGGCCGTTGTTGTTGCCGAAATCGGAAATGACCACGCGCGGCCCCAGCTGATTGATCGTGGCCAGCGGGCTGCTGGCCACTTCCACGCCGATGAACAGCGTGGACGGGACCTGCGCGGCCTGCTCCGGCGTCCACTGCAGCTGGTCGGCCGGCACGTCCGCATCCAGGCGCATCACGTACTCGGCCTCGACCGCGCCGAAGCCGCCGTCGAACACCGGAATGTCGGTTGTTCCACCGGTAGCATTCCAGAGGTTGCGGGCGAAGATCGGGCCGAGCAGGCGCTCGTCGCCGGAGTGGTCGCGGCGCTCGGCAGCGATGTAGCCGACCTTCCAGCCGACCACCCGGTCCGGCCATTGCGCGATCGCCAGGTCCTGCACGCGGTAGGCGGTTTCCAGGTCGTCGGGGATGATCCCGGGGAAATCGGGCAGCGAGCGGCCCTGCTGGCGGGCCTGGACGAAGCGGGCCGCGATGTCGGCCAGCGCGGGCGGTGGCGTGTCCGAAGGACCGGAATGAGTGCTCAAGGGCATCTCCGCAAGAAGGTGGGGGATCGGAAGAATTGTTGCGCCGCTCATCGACAGCGCGCTGCGCAGTTGTATATGGTAAACCGGTGTCATTGGCAATGTGCGGTGCGGCAAAAAGCCGGGATTGGGCAGTCGGGAGTCGGGATTCGCTGAAGCGCTGCGATCTGATCCCTTGCTGCAGGCCGGCCGCTTGCGCGGCGCCGTGCGAGCGGATTAGCTGCACATCCTTGACCTGGGAGGGCGACGGATGCGGAACACGACGACAACGAAGCGCGCGGGCATGGCGCATGCGGATGCGACCGACGGCCGCATCGACGACGACTGCCGGCCGGGCCGGGCCCCGCACCCGATCCTGGAGTATCCGGCAGGCGCGCGAGCGCCGGCCTGGTGCCATCGACGGCTCGGTGTACTGGGCGCGTTGCTGGCACTGGCGCTTGGCCTTGCCGGCCCCGCGCTCGCCGCCGAGCACCCGAGCAGCGAAACCGCTGCCGAGCAAGCGGCGCGTCTTCCACTGTGGCCGGATCCGGCGCCAGGCTCAGCGCCGGGCCCCGACCAGGCGCGCATCGTCGACCGCAGCGACGATCCGGCCCTGCCCGATCGCGCCATCAGCGGCCGCTACCAGCCCTACCTGGTGGTGTACCGGCCGAAGGCGCCGAACGGCAGCGCACTGCTGGTCGCGCCCGGCGGTGGCTACGCGCGCATCGTGCTGGACAAGGAAGGCACTGCCTTGCTGCCGATCTTCGCCGACCAGGCGGGCATCACCCTGTTCGTGCTGCGCTATCGGCTGCCCGATGCGGACGCGGCGGGCGCCGACGCCGCGGCGCAGCGCGACCTGCCGCTGGCCGACGCGCAGCGCGCGCTGCGCCTGATCCGCGCACGCGCCGCCGACTACGGCGTGGACCCGCACCGGGTTGGCGCGATCGGCTTCTCCGCCGGCGGCCACGTCGCCGCCAGCCTCGGCACCCGCTACGACGACCGCGTCTATCCGGCGCGCGACGCGATCGACCGGCTCAGCGCGCGGCCGGACTTCCTGCTGTTGCTGTATCCGGTCATCGACATGGGCAGTGGCACCGCGGCGCACACCGGCTCGCGTCTGCGGCTGCTCGGCCACCATCCCGAGGCCGCCACGATGAGCGCCTATTCGCTGCAGAACCGCGTCATCCCGGCGATGCCGCCGACGTTCCTGGTGCACGCGCAGGACGACCGCGTGGTGCCGGTGGAGAACAGCCTGCTGTTCTACCAGGCCCTGCGCCAGGCCGGCGTGCCGGCGGAACTGCACCTGTTCGCGCACGGCGGCCATGGCTTCGGCACCCGCGGCATCGCCGGCCTGCCGCTGGCGGCGTGGCCGGCCCAGGCGCTGGAATGGATGCGCAACGTGCAGGGCGATCCAGCCGCGCGGGCGCCGATCCCGCCTGCCGCGCCGAAGCAGTAGCGGGCGCCACCGCATTGCCATGCGCCGTTTCGCCATGAACCAGCGCCCGAACGCCAGTCTCGGGCCGCTTTGCGCGGTGCGCGCCACGGGCGTGCCGCCTTGCACCCACCCGATCCTTTTCGCCGCAGGCCCGGGCCATCGCCCATGGCCGATCGCGCTTGCCCACGGATTCCGCCACCCATGACCACGCCCGCCACTCTCCCGCCTGAGCTTGACGCCGCCACGTCCACCGCGCCCGACGACCACAGCCGGCGCCGCTTCCTGCACGGCAGCGCGCTCGGCGCACTGGCCTTGAGCGGTGCCTTGCCCGGCGCCAGCGCCGGCGCCGCGCCCGCGCCCGCCGACCCGCAAGCGCCACTGGCGCGCACCCGCAGCGGACGCATCCGCGGCTATCGCGACCACGGCGTGCAGGTGTTCAAGGGCATTCCCTACGGCGCCGACACCGCACAGCGCCGTTTCCAGCCGGCACTGCAGGAACACCCGTGGCGCGGCGTACGCGATTGCGCCAGCTACGCCGCTTCCGCGCCGCAACTCAAGCTCGACCCGGTCAGCGAGGACTGCCTGTTCCTCAACGTGTGGACGCCCGCGCTGCGCGACGGCGCAAAGCGCCCGATCCTGTTCTACATCCACGGCGGCGCCTACAACAACGGCTCCGGCAGCGACCCGCTGTACGACGGCGCGCGCCTGTGCCGGCGCGGCGACGTGGTGGTGATCAGCGTCAACCACCGCCTCAACGCCTTCGGCTACCTGTACCTGGCGCAGCTCGGCGGCGCCGAGTTCGCAGCGTCCGGCAACGTCGGCCAGCTCGATCTGGTGCAGGCGCTGCAGTGGGTGCGCGCGCATGCGGCCGAGTTCGGCGGCGATGCCGGCAACGTCACCGTGTTCGGCCAGTCCGGCGGCGGCGCCAAGATCGCCACGCTGATGGCGATGCCCGCCGCGCAGGGCCTGTTCCACCGCGCGTGGACCATGAGCGGCCAGCAGGTCACCGCCGCCGGGCCGCGCGCGGCCACGCAGCGCGCGCAATTGCTGCTGCAGGCCTTGCAACTGGATGCCACGCAACTGGCGACGCTGCGCACCCTGCCGCTGCAACGCCTGCTCGAGGCCACGCGCACGCGCGATCCGTCGCGGGTGGAAAACACCTCCCTGTACCTGGGCCCGGTGCTGGATGCGCAGGTGCTGTACCGGCATCCGTTCTGGCCGGACGCGCCGCCGCAATCAGCGCAAATCCCGATGGTGATCGGCAACACCCACGACGAGACCCGCGCCTTCCTCGGCAACGATCCGGCCAACTTCGCCCTTACCTGGGACACGCTGCCGGCCAAACTGGAGCAGGAGCAGTACGTGGACCTGCTGCCGCAGGTGGTGATCGCCGAATACCGGCGCCTGTATCCGCACTACACGCCAAGCGAGGTGTTCTTCGCCGCGACCACCGCCGGGCGCTCGTGGCGCGGTGCGATCGAGGAGGCCGAGGCGCGCGCACGGCAGGGCGCGCCAACCTGGGCCTATCAGCTCGACTGGGGTTCGCCGCTGGACGGCGGCAAGTTCGGCGCCTTCCACACCCTCGACATCCCGCTGCTGTTCGACAACATTCGCCAGCCCGGTTCGCGCACCGGCGACGGCGCCGACGCGCAACGCATGGCCGATGCGATGAGCGAGGCGTTGCTCGCCTTCGCCCGCCACGGCGACCCCAACCACGCCGGGCTGCCGCGCTGGGAACCGTATTCGCTGGCGCAGCGCCAGACCATGCTGTTCGACACCGACAACCGCCTGGCGCACGACCCGCGCGGCGGCGAGCGGCGGCTCTACCAGCAGGTACCGTTCGTGCAGCGCGGGACGTTCTGAGGCAGCCGATGGCACGCCCTCGATGGCGCAGCTTGAGCGTCTGCTATCGAGATCGCATCGGCTTTTTGTAGGAGCGGCTTCAGCCGCGACAGGATTTCCTGTTACCGCCTGTCGCGGCTGAAGCCGCTCCTACAACATGCAGTACATTGGATGCACTGCCGCGGCTCGCTGCCCTCAGCACCACGCCATCCCACTCACAAGCTGGCAGAAACATAGTAGAGCTTGAAGTCTGGGTTAGGAGTAATCCCACTGCCCCAACGCATCGGGCGGCTTGCAGGCGTGGTCCATCTTGCGCACGTGCGTCACTGCATCCAGCCCGGCCTGCTGCAGCTTCTCGCGCATGAAGTCGTCATCGTCGTTGCGGTCGATGGCCCTGGAAATGTGGTTGGGCGGGAGCAGTTCGAGTACGACGCAGCCTTGCACCACCGCTGCCACCACGATCACAAGCGCCAGCGCGATGTTTCTCGTCTGCATGGAAAGCGCCATTACGCGAAAGACCAATCCGTGCGCGGTCGCCATCGCGCCGCGATCCCGACCAGCATCGACGCAACGATGCTACCAGCCCGTGTCCTCGGCCAGCACCATCCGGTTGCCGCCGCCGCTGCGCGCGCGTTGCACCAGCGTGGCGGCGGTGGCGGCGGGCGCGACATCTGCAAGACAGTCCACCACACCCGTCTGTTACGACGAGCCGGGGTCTTTCCAATACAGCCTGGAGGTCTGCGTGTCGTAGATCATCACTCCTGTTCCCCTGGAGGACTCGGTCTGCGGACCAAACTTGCCCGAGGGCGTTAAAAGGAAGGTGACGACGAAACGCGAGGACGCTACTACAGGAAGCTTGGGGCAACCTTTAATCCGGCTGGGTTTGAGTTCGAGCCAACGCGCCAGCTCAAGCTGCTGATCGCGGTCGAAAGGACCGCGCTGCCACTGCCGCCGCGCCGCGTCAGTGACCCAGTACGCGTCGGGAATCTTCGCCACATCGACGGCATAGGAGTAGAAAAACCCATCGACAAATCCGACGTCATCGCAGAATTGCGGCTTGCCACGCAACGAGGTGACCTGACTGAGCCCGCTGCGTTGCAGTTGATCGCCCACCATGCCGACGGCGAGGTAGTTGCGCATCATCATGAACACCATCTGCAGCTGCACGAGCGCCCCCGCGGGGATCACCAGCAACAGCGCGAGAACCCGCAACGGCTTGACCAGACGCATCGATCACCTCGGCGAAGGGCTGTGCACGCTCACTAGCATTGCATGCCGTACCGACCCGGGCTACCAGCCTGTGTCCTCGGCCAGCACCACCTGGTTGCCGCCGCCGATGCGCGCGCGCAGCAGCAACCCCTCGGCACGCTGCATCAGCGTGGCAGCGGTGTCGGTGGGCGCGGCGAGCAAGGCGCCGACGCTGACGCCGAGCTGTTGGTTGGCCATGTCGGCGTGCGCGATCGCCAGCAGTTCGACCATGTCGCGCAACGCCGGCGCCACCTGCCGCAGGTGCGCGCCGCTGGCGTCGTACAGCACCAGCGCGAAACGGTCGGCGGCGATGCGCATGGTCACGTCCATCGGCCGCAGCAGGCATTGCAGCACCTCGGCCACGTCCACCACCGCGCGATCGGCCTCGCGCGCGCCGTAGCGCTGCACGAAGGCGGCGTATCCATCCAGTTCGACCAGGATCAAGGCCAGCCCGCGCTGCAGGCGCCGGGTCTCGGCCAGCGCCACCGCCAGGTGTTCATCGAAGCGGCGGCGATCGCCCAGGCCGGTGAGGGCGTCGCGCAAGGCCTCGTCGTCGCGCACCCGGCGCTGCAGGAAACCCTCGCGTCGCGAATGCTCGCGCAGGTAGCCGCCGATCGCGCCGACCGGCACGGCCGCCCACAATAGCCATTGCAGCTGCAGGTAGGCATCCCGCGCCGGACCGTCCAGCAACAGGTGCGCGGCCGCGGCGCTGATCGCGCACAGCGCGATCGCCACCGCCACGCTCTGCCACAGCGCCAGGCCGAGCGGAAAGAAACCGGCAACGATCACCAGGGTCATCACCGCGGCGGCGTAGCGCAGCTCCTGCGGCGGATAGCCGATGCTCGACAGCACCAGTCCGGTGCCGCCGATCAGCAGCAACAGCGCTGCCCGGCCCGCCCCGTGCGCCTGCGCGCGATGGATCGCCACCGCTACCCACAGCAACGCCAGCAACGTGGCCGCGCGCACCGCCACCGCATAGCCGACTAGCCCGGTGCTGCCCGACCAACCGAAATGCAGCGCATCCCAGGCTAGCAACGCCAGCGCGATCAGCACCCCGAGCGAGGCCGCCACGCGTTGCGCGAAGCCCATCGTCGATGCGGTGTAGCGGCGATATGCCTGTTCCAGCGGCGGGTCGAAGCGCAGCGCGGCAAAGCCCTGATGCAGTTGCCTGGCGTAGTCCTCACCGGACGGCGCGTCCGGCGGTCCTTCGTAGCGTTGGTGCATGCGATCCCCTGTACACGGCAGCGTGGAACAGAACGCGGCGGCTGTCACACAATTCACCGTACGACGCCCAGCGCCAACGCTGCAGACTTCGACTTCGGGGTACATGAGAAATCACTGGCGCACGATTGTCCACTTTTGCCCGCCGCACATGCGTGCGCTGCGCGGCGCCTGCAAGCGACAGGACGCAGCGTGGATGTGTCGTGGCCGACACACACGACAGCGTGTGTGCGGTGCCGTAGCGGCCCGAGCGACGGCAGAAGTAGAGCGGCTCAGCTCTTCGCCGGCAGCGCCCACACGCTGTTGGGATCGCCGTGGCGGCCACGGCGCCAGGTGGCACGCGCCATTTGCCAGTACGCCCAGGCCAGGGCCAAGGCGCAGCCATCCACCGCCAGCAGCAGCGAACTGCTCCACGGCGCCACCCAGCCGCCGGCGCCGCGCAGCGCGGCCAGCGGCACCAGCGCGGTGAGCGCGGCGCACGCCAGCAGCAGTTCGTAGGCACCACGCGCGGTGGGCCGCAGCAGCGCCCAGGCCACGCCCAGCCCGAACACGGCGTAGTACACGTCGCGCTCCTGCCCCGGCGGCAACAGCCGTGCGGCGACGAACAGCGCCGACACGCCGGCCACGCAGCCCAGGCAGACGCCGGTCGTCAGCCGCGCCAGCAGATGCGTGCGCCACGGCTGCGCCAGCTGGCGCCGCTTGCGCCGCGCCTCCACCCACAGCAGGTTGCCGCTGTAGAACAGGAACGCGCCGCCCAAGCCGAGCAGGAAATACAGCCATTGCAGCGGCGCCCCGCCGAAGTTGGCGAAATGCAGCGCCTGCAGTCCGCGCAACGACGCCACGCCCGGCGACATGGTCTGCGGCGCCAGCACCCGCAGTACCTTGCCGGTGGCCGCTTCCATGGCCACGCCAGCCAGCGTGTTGAGCCGGCGCTGCGGGTGCTGGCCATAGATCTCCACGCGCGCATTGGCATCGCCGGCGTCGTGGAAGGACAGGCTTTCCGGCTCGAAGCCCGGACTGGCCGCGCGCGCCCGCGCCAGCAGGTCGGCCACCGGCAGCGGCGGCGCCTTGATCTGCGCCGGCTGCACATGCGGCGTCAGCTCCAGATCCGGCTCCAGCACCTGCATCAGCTTGCCGTCGAACACCAGGTACTGGAACGGCGCCAGCAGCAGCACGCCCAGCGCCAATACCGCGCCGGACCAGGCGAAGATCACGTGGAACGGCAGCGACAGCATGCCGATCGCGTTGTGCGCGTCCTGCCACAGGCGTTTGACGTTGCGCCCCAGACGCAGCGCGAACAGATCCTTCAGGAACACCGGCGCGTACAGCACCACGCCGCTGACCAGGGCCAGTCCGTAGAGGATGCAGACCACGCCGAACAGATAGGTACCGAGAGTGCGCGGCAAGCCGGCGGTGAAATGCAGGTCGTACAGGAAATCGACGAAGCCGCTGCGCTGCGGCAGTTGCACCAGTCGCCCCTCCGCGCCGAGTTGGAACTGCACCGCGCCGCCGAACGGCTGCGCCGCCGGCCCGAACGCATACAGCCGCGGCCGCGCCCCGTGTTCGCCCGGCAGCATCAGCGAGAACGATTCGGCCAATGCCGGATGCCGCGCCAGTACCGCATCGAGCAGCGCCTGGGCCGCCTGTTCCGGCGTCTGCGTCGCCGGGGCGACGACGGCCGGACGCGGCCAGTCGTTGAGCGCGTGGGTGAACACGGTGATCGCGCCGACATAGAAGGCGATGAACAAGGCCATGCCGGCCAGCAGGCCCATCCAGCTGTGCGCCGACAGGAACTGGCGCAAGGTCGCCGCCTTCATGCCGTCACCTGCACCAGGCCGGCGGCCTTCAACGCGTACAGCAGGCCATGGCACAGCAGCGTCGCCAGGCCCAGCCACAGCCAAGCGCGCGCGCCGCTGCGGAACACGAACGCCAGCGACATTGCGCCGATCCACAGCGGGAACACCAGCAGCAACCAGGGCAGCGTATGCACCTGCAACGCGCCCGGCCACAGCAGCACGCACAGCCCGACCACGCCCGCCGCCAGCGGCAGGCCGAGCACGATCGCCGCCAGCCACCTAGCCCACATCGGCGTGGCCTCCGCGCAGCTGCCGCCACGCATCCAGATACGGCAGGGCCACCGCCGCCAGCATCGTCGCGCTCAGCGCGGCGAAAACGCCGGCCCACACGCCCAGCGCGGCGATCGCCGCGAGCAACGCGGCCAGGCACAGCAGCGCGCCGGCCAGGCGCAGCGCGCGCGCATGCCGGCGCCATGCCGGGCGCAGCCGCTGGTGCGCAGTGGCCAGGTAGAACGCCAGCGCCGCCAGCGCCGCGGCGAGCAGATAGGCAATGGTGGCCAGTGCGGACGTCACCAGCGCGCCTCGAAGCCGATGCCGACCACGCGCGGTGCGCCCAGCAGCGCGATCGGGTCGGTGGCCCAGCGGTACTGCACGTAGTGCCGGTCCAGCAGGTTGTTGGCGAAGATCCACGCGCTCCAGTCCAGCGTCTCGTAGCCGAGCTTGGCGTTGACCAACGTGCGCGAGGCCAGCTGCACCGCGCCGGTGCCGACGTTGGTGTAGACGCGGTCGCGGTAGCTGGCATTGAGGTTGGCCAGCCAACCGTCGGCGAAGCGCCAGTTGGCGCCCAGCGCGGCGGTCCAGCGCGGCGCATAGGCGAACTCGCTGCCGGCATAGTCGGTCACTTCGGCGCCGACGATGGTGGCGAAGCTGTCGTAGCGGGTGCGCGAGAAGCCCAGCGAGCCGTACCAGTCGAACGCTTCGTCCAGGTGATGGTTCAGCTCCAGCTCGCCGCCGTACAGGTGCGCGCGGCCGGCGTTGACGGTGTTGTAGTCGTAGCTGTTGAGGCCGAAGTAGGCGGTGGCCTGCTTGTCCTTCCAGTCGATGTAGTAGGCGTTGGCGTTGAGCGTCAGGCGCCGGTCCAGCCACTGCGAGCGCAGCGAGGCTTCGTAGTTCCAGGTGTATTCCGGGTCGTAGGCGAAGGCCTGGCTGCGCGCGACGTTGAAGCTGGAGCCGCCGGACCGGTAGCCGCGCTGAACCACCAGGCTCGCCGACAGGTCCGGGCTCCATTCGTAACGCGCGCCCAGCTTGGGCAGCAGCGCATCGAAGTCGCGCGCATTCCACGCCACCTCGCCGCTGGCCGAGCGCACGATGCCGGCCACGCCCTGGTTGATCGCGACGATCGCGCGGTACAGCGCGGTGCCGCTGGCGGCGAACGCGGCCGGGTCCGGATACTGGCCGGCGAAGGTGGCCGCGGTATCCGACGCCATGGCATAGCGCTGGCGGTCGTAGCGCAGGCCGCCCAGCAGCGAGAAGCCGCCACCGATGCGCCACTGCCCGTCGGCGAACAGCGCGCGGTTGCTCGAGCGGCTGGGGGTGGCGGAGCTGTAGTCCACCGGAATCACCGGCAGCACCTGCGCATAGCGCGCGGCGATGGCGTTGGCGCTGGCCGTCGGGAAGCCGGCGCTGCCCAGCAGGCGCGCGATGGTCGCGGTCGGGGTGGCGACGTTGGTCAGCGAGCGCGCATCGTTGTCTTCCACGTGCCGCGCCCAGTACGCGCCGACCAGGCCCTGCAGCGCCGCGCCCTCGTAGCGCAGGCGCAGTTCCTGCGAGGCGGTGGTGGTGGAGATATCCCGCTGCGAATAGGCGGTGTTGGCCGGACCGCGATCCAGGTCCCAGGTGCTGAACGAATCGACCTTGTTCCAGGCGCTGACCGAAGACAGCGTCCAGGCATCGGCGAGCGCGTAGTCGGCCTGCAGGGTGACGATGTCGCTGTCGGTGCGGGTGCGGTCCGGGGTGTTGTTGGTGGAGTAGCGGTGCTCGAAGTAGTCGGGCAGGTCGGTGCGCACGTAGCTGTACATGTACGGCCCGGTGCGGTGCGCGCGGGTGTAGCCGAGCTGCACCTTGAGCCCGGGCAGCGCCGATGGCGTCCACAGCAGCTTGCCGCGGTAGATCGCCGAGACCAGCGCGTCGTCGGAGGCCTGGCGGGTGAGGTTCCAGTTGTAGCCCTCGAAACTGCGCTGCTCGACCGACACGCGGAACGCCAGTTCGTCGGCGACGATCGGCCCGCCGACGGCACCGGCCAGGCTGCGGTCGGACGGATCGGAGGCGAGCACCCGCAGCTTGCCCTGCCAGTCCATGGTCGGCTCGGCGGTACGCAGGATCACCGCACCGGCCAGCGCGTTCTCGCCCTGCAGGGTCGATTGCGGGCCGCGCAGGATCTCCACCTGCTGCAGGTCCCACAGGCTCAGCGGCGCCCAGCTGATCGCGGTCTGCGGCAACGCCGCGCCATCCAGATAGATGGTGGCCAGCGGCGCATCGCCGCCGCCGTCGGTATCGCGGATGCCGCGGATGCTGAAGCCCGCATCGCCGTAGGTCTGCGCCACGTTGGCGGTGCGGTTGAACACCTCGTAGACGCTCTGCAGGTTTTCCTGCTCGATGCGCGCCTCGGTGGTGACGGCGACCGAACTGGTCGTGTCCTGCACGCTGCGGCCGCTCTTCTCGCCGGTGACGACGATCCGGTCGAGCGTGGTGGGATCGGGCGGAGGCGCGGCGTCGCCCTCGGCGGCGCGCGTTGGCGACGCCCAGCCCAGCACCACGGAAACGACAGACAAGGACAACACCGACCGCGCGACGCGCATGCACCATTCCCCCGAAAGACTCACGGATGAAGGCATGGCGGCGGCTGTGCCCGGCTGCCGGACCCGGCAGCGCTGGGCGCGGACTTTAACAGAGCGTGAAGATGCCCGCTACAAATTTGTGCTGTGTATCAAGGGCCGCACAGCGGTTGGCTGCGCCTGGGCCACAGCAGATCTCCAGCATGAGCGAAGCGGTTTTCTGTAGGAGCGGCTTCAGCCGCGACAGGATCCATCGGCAGCACCATGTCGCGGCTGAAGCCGCTCCTACACAAACAATCAATCGCGACGGCGCAACCTGCAAGCGGCAGGCTGCGCGGCGCTGGCCAGCCGCGTTATGGGACCACTACCGGCCGGTCGCGCATCAATGCCAATGCACGTCGACCGACAACCCGACGATGCGCGGTTCGTTGTACACCGCCGCCATGTAGTTCTCGATCACGCCCTTGAGGTTCTTCTCGTTGGTGATGTTGCGCGCGAACGCCGCCACTTCCCACGCGCCGTAGTCGCCGCTGTAACCCAGCTTCAGGCCGCCTTCGAAGCTGCCCTTGGAATTGAACTCGGTCGAGTCGTACAGCACGAAGCTGGTCTTGCCCTGCTTGTTCCAGTCGGTGGCGACGAAGAACGCGCCGCCGTCGGCGACCGGAATGTCGTAGCGCGCGGCCAGATTGACGTTGTAGGTGGGCGCGTTCGGCAGCGGATTGCCATTGATCTGGGCGAAGGTGTTGGCGCCGACCTTGATCGTCGGATCGTTCACCGTGCACACCACCACGCCGTTCAGCGCGCACACCTGCGCATAGACGCGCTTGTCCTGGATTTCGCTGTGCAGCAGGCTCAGGCCGGCGCTCAGCGACAGGTTCGGAATCGGACGCCAGTCCAGATCGGCTTCCATGCCGTAGGCCTTGGCCTTGTCCGCATTGAACAGCACGCCGTTGCCGTTGGAGTCGTTGCCGTTGAGCTGGATGTCGTCGACCGTGTAGGTGAAGCCGGTGACGTTCAGACGCAGGCGATTGTCGAACAGGCTGCTCTTGATGCCCGCTTCCCACGACAGGATCGTCTCCGAATCGGCGGTGGTGAAGTCGGAATTGAACACCGCCGAACGGCCCTGGATGGTCGGGCCGCGGAAGCCGCGCGCCACCTTGGCGTACACGCTGACGTTGTCGTCGATCGCGTACATCGCGCTGAAGTCCCAGCTCGGCTGCGTATCAGCCATGCGCACGTCGCGGCGGCCGCGATAGGTGACCACGCCGGCGGCGGTATCGGCGGTCTTCAGCAGCTTGGTTTCCTTGCTGTCGCGGGTCTGTCGCACGCCCGCGGTGAAGGTCAGCGCGTCGGTGGCCTTGTAGGTCAGCTGGCCGAAACCGGCCCACGAGGTGTTGCTGTTGCGCAGGCGCACCCAGTTGTTCGGGTTGTGCGCCGCGGTCTGCAGGAAGTAGGCGCGCTGGTAGAAATCGGTGGTGTCCTTGCCGTCGAAATAGAACGCGCCGGCCTGCCACTGCAGCGGCGCGTCGCCTTCGCTGGCCAGGCGCAGCTCCTGGGTGTACTGGTCCAGGTCGCGGATCTGCCCCATCGACTGGCCGTAGCCGTTGGGCACGCCGTTGACCGGATAGTTCGCCGCCGCGCCGCCGTCGGTGTCGCCGCGACTGTAGCCGGAAGTGGTCTCGTAGGCGCTGATCGAGGTCAGCGACACGCCGCCGAAGTCGTACACCGCCTTGAGCGAACCGCCATGGGTCTTGTACGCCTGCGGATTGTCGTGCGCCTCGTCATAGGCGACCTGGTCGCGCGGCACATCGACCTTGTTGGAGCCCTTGGTGATGGCATTGCGCAGGAACAGCGTGGAGGTGCCGTCGTAGTCGCGGGTATGCGCCGAGGCCAGCAGCGAGAAATTCTCGCTCGGCTTGAGCAGCAACTGCAGGCGCGCGTTGCGGTCGTTGTAGCCGCCCATCGCATCCTTCTTCGGGGTGACCGTGCCATCGGCGCTGGGGCCGCTGTAGGTGTTGTCCACCCAGTCGTCGCGGTGCTGGTACAGCGCCGACAGACGGAACGACAGCACGTCGTTGATCGGCCCACCGAAGCCGCCGTCGAGCGAGGTGGTGCCGTAGCTGCCGTAGCTGGCGCTGAGCCGGCCGCTGTAATCGTCGCTGGGCTTGATGCTGTCGAACTTGACGATGCCGGCGGTGGTGTTGCGGCCGAACAGCGATCCCTGCGGGCCGCGCAGCACTTCCACCTGGTCCAGGTCGTAGACCGGATTGGATTTCAGCACCACGTGCTCCAGCACCACGTCGTCCTGGATGATCGACACCGGCTGCGAGGCGCCGAGGTAGAAGTCGATGTTGCCCAGGCCGCGGATGTAGAAGCGCGGGAAGATGCGCCCGGTGGTGGTCTCGGCGTAGAAGCTGGGCACGCGGCCGGACAGCGCCAGCAGCGTGTCGTCGCCGCCGGCGGTGTAGTTGCGCATCGCATCGCCCTGCACCACGCCCACCGACACCGGCACGTCCTGCAGGTTCTGCTCGCGGTGCTCGGCGGTGACGGTGATGGTATCCAGCGAGGTCGCCGCATCGCCGGTGGCGCTGCGCGCGGCCTGCGGCGCGCTGCCGGCCAGCGACGGCGCCGTCTCCTGCGCGGCGGCCGCGGTGGCGATCGACGCCAGCAACAGGCCGGCGCAGGCCTGGGCCAGGCGGTGACGGACCGGGGCGCCGGACAGGCGCGACGAACGCGCGGCCGGGCGGCACACGGAAAGAGCGGGATGCAACAACATGGCGATTCCTTTGGGCGCGGGATGACGATTCCGTTCGGCTTGCGCAGCAGCTCGCGACGGCGTGCCATGGGATGGCGTAGCGCGGCACGATATGTCACATGTATTGCATCCCGGTTTCAGTGTGACCGCGTGGCCGCGCACGCGTCGCCGGACGCGCTCCTCCGGTTCCGCGGACGCTGGTCCCGACCTGACGACGACGCCACGGTGACGGACGTTTCACCCGCAGCGGCCAATGCTGGGTCGCACCCGATCGTCCCGCCCGCTGGAGGCACCGCATGCGCATCATTCTGCTGGCTCCGCTGCTGCTCGCGCTGGCCGCGTGCACGCGTGACCACACCGACCCCGCCACGCACCCGCCCGGCGCCAAGGAGACCGCCAAGACCAACCTGCTCGAAACCGGCGCCAAGGCGCTGCAGGACAACGGCCCGGTGGCCAAGCTCGACATCCACCTGGTCGGCTTCCACCCGATGAAGGACCATCCGCACCAGCAAATGGAAGCGCATCACTTCTGCCGCCAGGTCAACCAGGACTTCGCGCAGTGCGCCCTGTTCGACGGCGACAGCGCGCAGGCCAACCTGACCGGCGTGGAATACATCATTTCCGAGTCCCTGTTCCAGCGCCTGGCGCCGGAGGAGCGCGGCTACTGGCATCCGCACAACGGCGAGATCCTCTCCGGGCAGCTGTCGGCACCCGGCCTGCCGCCGGCCGCGGAAAAGGAACTGATGCGCAACAAGATGAACAGCTATGGCAAGACCTGGCACACCTGGCACTCGCGCGACGGTCTCGGCCCTGGTGATGCGATGCCCACCGGCGCGGCGATGCTGGCCTGGTCGTTCAACCGCGACGGCGAACTGCAGGCGCCGCTGCAGGCACGCCGCGACCGGGTCGCCGCGCACAGTGCCGCCGAACTGCGCGCCGATCGCAAGGAGCTCACCGGCCTGGCGAAGCCGCAGGAAGGCGTGGATCTGCTGCGTCCGGCATTTCCCGATGCCACGCCGATTCCCGGCGTAGTCGAGGCGAAGGCGCCGCCACGGTAGGACGCCTCAGTCGCTGTCGATACCAACGACGGTCAGCAACGGCGGCACGTCTCCTTCTGCGGTCTGGGTCTCCGACAGCGTGCCGGTGACGCGCACGATCTGGCCGACGCCTTCTTCCTGCAGGTGCGCGGCCTGGTCCTGGCTCAGTCCCAGGCGCAGGCGGCGCACGGCGTCGTGGCGCGGCGCCTGCGCGGCGGGCGACGCCGCCACGCAGACCGGTCTGGGCAACACCAGGATCCGGCTTTCGGGTTCGGGCGCCGCCGGCGCGGAGGTAGGGCGCTCCAGCTTGCCGGACAGCGTGACCTTGATCGGGCCCTGGGGCAGGCAGTGCGGCTGCGCCTGCGCCAACGGCGCCGCGCCGAGCGACAGGCAGGCGAACAAGAACACGGTACGCAGCGACATCGGATCATCCGTGGACAGAGAGGCGGGCAAGGATACGGGAGCTGCATGACCGCTGCGCGTTAACGGGAAGCGACGGTTTCGGGCGCTTTTGCGGCTCGCTACCGCAGAAGTGGTGGCTTGAATGCCCTTTCAGCCTAACGCGTGTTCGCGCCAGCGCCGGCTATGGAGATGCCGAGCATGCGCGTGATTGGGCCGGCCACCAGGACTCCGAAGATCGAGCTCAGTGTCCCCCAAAGAAGGACGCCGACATAGATCATCGACGCCCCGCCGCCCGTGTACGGGCGCACGCAGTCGATGTAGTAGGCCAGCGCCAGCCATGGCGCGAACAGGAGACAGCCACCGACGGCCCGCAACGGATTGGCGGTCGCCAGCGCGACGATGGGCGCCAGCAGGGGAACGAGCAGAAACGTTCCCAGTGCCGCCAGGAATTCCCCGAAGCCGTGGTGATAGCAGGCGACGCTATTGAAAGCTTGCAGGGCCACCACCCCGAGGATGGCGGCGAGGCCATAAGTCACTGCACGACCGCGATTGATCAGCATGGACGTTGCGCCTTGGAGCAGGCCGAATCCCACAACGGAATCGACTTGGGTGAAGGGTTGGACAGCCTCCGCTTACCGCAATCAAACTGGCGCGCCCCGGCCACGACATCGTCATGACGTGGCCCAAGCAAAGTACGCCGGTTACCGGCGACTACTTATCCTGCTTGGTCGCAGGTGCGAGCCGCGCCTTGCGCAGTATCCGCTCCGACCGCATCACGTGCAGGATAAATACCTTATGCCCATCGAAACGGTAGAAGACGCGACAAGGCGGTTCGACGATCTGACGATAACGCGAGCGCCCCAGCTCCGGCGGACGGCTACCGCTCTCCGCGCGGTCCACCAACTGCCCGACATGCGTGAACACGCAATGGACGAACTCGGAAGCGGCAACCGGATTTTCCAGTGCAATGTAGTCGGCGATCGCATCCAGGTCGGCAAGTGCGGGCTCCGACCAGACTATTTCAGCCATCTGGCCAGACGTTTCTTCGCTTGCGCATGGCTCGCCACGCGCCCTTCGGCGATCGCCTGTTCGCCCCGGGCAATGCCTTCGAGCACCGCCATGCGCTGCTGCATGAGCTGGTAGCTCTCGACATCCACCAGGTAGGCACTGGGCAGACCGTGCTGGGTGATCAGGATGGGCTGCTTGTCCCGCTCGATATCCGCAAGCAGCTCGGTGGCCTGGCGTTTGAGGGTCGTGACGAGTTCAGTGCGCATGATGTGACAACTCCAGTATCACTTTGCGACGTACAAGCAGGCGGCGCAAGGCCTGTGACCGAGACGATGTCGAAGCGGCGCCGGGATGGCAGGCCATCCGGCACCGTCGTGCGTGGCGCTTGATACGCCTTCCCGCAATCTCGTTGGTCTTGGGGAGACGTGTGTTTGATCCTGAGTCCTGTTGCCTGGCGCCGGTCATCCACCGGGCGGCGTGCCTTCGAACCGGAGCCTGGCGCCATCGATCAACGGCTTGTACGGCTCGGCGAGCGAAAGCTTCAGGTCCGCCCAGAACGTCACATCTCTGGCGTGCGGCGGCATCTTGGCGAACGGCGCCTGCACGCCGAACAGGAACTTCGAGGGATCGCCGGCGAGGACAAAGCGCTGGAGCTCCTTCAGCTCGCGCACGCCATCCGGGTTCAGCGCCAGCACATAGGTCGAGACCGGCACATCCGAGCGGAACAGGCCGCCGGAACGCGTCTCGCGCGAGGTGCCGAGCAGCGACAATCCCATCGAGGCGGACTTGATGCCGGACGCTCCCTCGAGCCGCAACGTCAGGCGCGCAGCGGGAACGCCGACCTCGTACCCTTCCGGAACGGACAGCCGCACCCGTACCTGGGCCGGATCGGTCTGCGCCAGCGTGCGCGGCGACAGCGACGACAGGCTCAGCGCCGTGGACAGCGGGATCGACGCGCAGCCCGCAAGCGCCATGGCCGTTGCCAGAAGCATCCCTGCAAGCACACGCATGGTGTCTCCTTTCGTTTAAGACGCAGGGTGTCGGGTGCCGACCCAATCGGCCAGACAGCTCGGCTGGCGCCATGTGGACTACGACGTGGTATCGGCATCTCGAATCGTCGGCGCGCGCCCGCGTCCATGTCGATCATGGCAGGCCGATTGTCTCGGCATCGATTGCCCCATGCCGATGACGCCCTGCGCCGCTTTACCCCGCCGTACCCCACGGCCCTACAAGACTGCCTCGCGTCAATCGGTGACCGCGGGCGGCCGGATCTTTTTACCACAGGTGGAACAGAACGCGTCGGTGGCGGAGATCTCATGCCCGTCGGGACATGTCTGCCGCACCAGCAAGCGCGGGTTGCGGTAGGCCGAGTAGAAAATCGCAAAGGCGGCGCCGTAGAACAGCAGCCAATGCCCGGAGAATCCGTGGATGGCGGCTGCTTCGCCATCGCTCCCGTGGTGCGGCTGCGATTCGCCGAGCGTCATGAACCAGATGAAATTGGCGATCGCATAGGCGAACAGGACATAGCCCGCATAGCGCATCCATGCCGGGCAGCCGGATAGCACCGTTTTCCAGTACGCGGTTTGCGGGCGCCCTTGCGTGACGCGATTGGCGACCAGGACCGCAGGGATCCACACCACGAAGATGCCGAGGTGCAGCCCCCATACCAGCTCGCCGCCCGGAATCCGCAGGCCCAGCAGGGAGGCAACATGGACGCCGATGCTCAACAGCAACCCGAGCGCGGCCAATGCCATGAATGGAAGAAGTAGCACTGCCATGATCGCCCCCTGCTGATGTCCGGCGGCCTAGTCGACCGCAAGACAGCGTGATCCGGATCGAATGCTGAAGAATGACAAGACCCTGCCGCGCCGCATGGCGCTGCGAATCGTCAGGGCACCAGGGCGCGGACCTGCACCACATTGCCTTCCGGATCGTGTCCGTCCAGATGCAGTTGATCGCGCCAGCGCCACGCGGACGCGAGTGGCTTGAAGCCCCCGCCGCAGGACTCGGCCGCGGACCGGGCATGCTCCAGGTTCTCCACCAGGAACGAGCCCTTGATGGGCGTTGCGGTTCTCAGGTGGAGCGGTCCTGGTACCGGAGCGGGTGCCCTGTCGGCCGCGATGCGGACCACCGCGATTTGGTAGTGGGGACTCCCCACCACCACGAACGCATCGTCCTGTTCCACCAGCTCAAGCGACAGCGTCTTCCGGTAGAACTCGGCGACCCGCTCGATGTTCCTGGCGTAGACCACGGTAAGGGCGTGCACGGGGTTGGAGGCGCTCATGCATTCGGCTCCGGTTCGAAGGCGCGGTTGGGCAGTTCCTGGCCGCACCAGGGACAGAATCGCGCGAACGCGTACTGTTCGTTGATGGACCAGCTGGGATCTTCTCCCCTGAACATCTCGAACGCGAATCGGACCTCGGCATCGGGATTCGTCGCAGCATGGTACATCTGCTGGCAGCAGTAGCGGCTCAGGCGTTCGCGATACGCCACCCGCTCCGGAAACAGGCCATCCAGCCAGTCGGCGCTCCAGCGCTGGCACGCATCGCAGGCCTCGATATGCGCCGCCGCCTCGAACGTCGCCCGGTCCGGGAAATGGTCTTCTTCGACCGCGATCATGCCTTCGACCGCCATCATCAAGGTGACGTCCTCGTCGAGGCGAGGCCGCAGGTTGACCATCGTCTGCCTGGCATCGCGGCAGCTGGCATCGATCGTCATGACGGTGTCCCCGGCATCATGACTCGGCGCCTCGGACAGCCAGTCGATCAAGGTCGTTGGCGGATCGAGCCGCAAGGCTCTTTCGGTGTTCGTGCGCTCGGGTGACACCACCTCGACGGTGACGACGCGCGTGTTGCGTTCGGGCCGCACACCGAGCACGACGTGTTCGTCGAGACACTGTATGTCCGCTTCCATCGCCGACATCCGGAACGCAAACTCTGCCGCCCGCGCGGCGTCGCTCAACGTGTGGATCCATCGCCGGTCGCTGCGCGAGGGGCCGGTTCATGTTCTCGATGCAGTCCTCGCCAAAGCATTGCTTCACTGGCACCAATCCATCATTTCGGTCGCTCATCGCCAGCGCTGCCAACCGCGTCAGCCCAAGATTTGAAAAGCGCATTATCGTGCAACGGCTGGTAGATGGGATCCTGCAATTCGATCCTCGCCCACGTCGGATTCCCGGCCGCGAAGACGCCGAGTTCGCTGAGGGCGTCTTCGGGCCGGCCGAGCTGCATCGACAGCCGCGCGGCACGCCGCCAGATCCGGTCCCATTGCCAACTCAGGTGCAGCGCCTGGGCGAGCGCCACCTTGGCCTCGGCGATCTTGCCACGATCGGCCAAGTGCTCGGCGTCGATGATCGCTTGATGGGCGTAATAGCGGTCCAGCAGCCGGCGCAGATCCGGAACCGGAGACGCCGACGCGTCGACACGCAGATCGATGTCCTCCCATGCGCCGCCAGGCGTTTTGACCAGCAGCGCGGCCGACAACCTTCCGATGGTCTGGCCGCCCGCGTTCTCGCCCGCTTCCAGGCTGGCCACCAGGCAGTTTGCCAATGTCGCCCGACACGAGAGGAAGTCCTTCTCCATGGCAGTCAGCACGCGCTCGGAGGCCAGCCCGTTTCCCTGGACGGAATATCCCTTGCCATGACGGGCGCCAGCCCACGCCGAGGCCGCCGCTTCCTCGCCCGTGTAGGCCATCGAAGCGCCTGCGACAGAAACGATGCCGACCTGGCGCGCGGCGATGGTCGTTCCGTCGAAGTTCCCGTCCTTCGCCAACAGTTCGGCCATGACCTTCGAGGGAGGCAGCCCGTCGGCAAGCAAGTCGAGCCCTCGCGGACCGTAGGCGGGATTGGTTTCGTACTGCGTGGCCAATGCGCCGACCCTGGCCCTGGCATAGATCACGCTGGCGCCGACCGCCAGATTGTTGGTGGCGACCGCCACACCGCACGCGCCATCCGGGGCGCATGCCGCGATCGAGAACGTCGCATACGCCTTGAGCGGGAAGGCGAGGCATAGCAAAACCATGGCGAGTCTGGCAAGAACATGCATTGCGGCATCTCCAGGAAATGGGGCCGATTCAAAACCGAGGATTGATCGGGATACCGCTCGTTCGTCACGCCTTGCCACCACACGGCCGCCACAACGCGGCCCAGCGCGATCCTCGCCGAGCCTTCATCCGGCGTCAATCGTCCAACGCACTGCCGCGGCGGACGGCCGGAACCCGTGTTCGAGCACCGGCGCCGCAAGCAGGCCGCGCTCGGTCCCGCGCCTGCACGACGCAGCCGGCACTGAATCGCCCGCTCGCTTGGCGCACTTTCGCCGCTCTTGGCTCACACTACCGGCCCCCATTCCTGGAGTGATCGTGATGCACAGAGCTTGGCTGCTCCCCCTGTTGGCGGTATCGACGCTGGCGCATGCCGCGCCGGACGATGCGGATGCGGCGACCTGCCGCAATGGATTGTTCACCAACAGCCCGGCCGGTTTCTCCCTCGCCAAGGTCGCGGTGCCGCGCCTGTATCTGCTCAACGACGATGACGGCTGCCCGGCCAAGGGCGAGTCCGCGTGCCGGCAGCGCGCCTACGTGGTCAAGGGCGATGTGGTGGTGCTGGCGCAGCGGCGCGACGGATTCGCCTGCGCGTTCTATCCCAACAAGGTGGGCGGCAGCGCCGGCTGGGTCGCGCAGGCCAGCGTGCAGGCGTTGCCGAACGCGGCGCAGCCGACGCCACAGGCCTGGAACGGCAACTGGCACGATGGCGACAACGCACTGCAATTGACCGCCAATGGCGACGGCAGCGTCACCGTCAACGGCGATGCCTACTGGCCCGGCGCCAACCCGGATCCGGAGCAGGTGCCAGGCGGCCCGCACACGGGTTCCGTCACCGCGCGCGGCTACCCGGACGGCAACCGGGTCGAGGTCAGCGAGGACCAGTGCAAGGTCCGCCTGCAGCTGCTCGGCGATCTGCTGGTGGCCGCGGACAACCAGGACTGCGGCGGCGCCAATGTCACCTTCAACGGCGTGTACCGGCGCGCGGCGCCGCCACGGCGTTGAGGCCTGATATTGGACGTGGCTTTACCCCGTGTCGGCAGGACCTGTCGGCGGGCCATGCGCCGCGGTGCATGGCCCGCTCAGTCCTGTGGCGCATCGCGCTCAAGCAGCGCCACCGTGGTCACGCAGATCGAGCCGGACCACTTCGACAGGTGTCCCTTGGAGATTTCCGAGAAGCTTCCTGTGACACCGATGTGCTGTCCATTGCCGTCCGAAAAGGGAGAGATGCCGTTTATCCAGATGCCGTCAGCGAACGTTCGGGCAAATGGATCTCTACCAGGAGACGCATAGAGGGCCGAGTGCTCGAAACCGTGGTTGTAATAGCCAGTCACCGAGACGCTGCGGCCCTCGTAGGCCGGCGCGTTCGCCAAAAGATCTTCGAGGCGAACACTCTTGGTAGGGCCGATGCCTTGGGGGCAATCGGATCCTGACAACCGGATGGCGCGGTCCTGGTCCTGCCCGTCTTTGTCTCGTGCAGGCCCGGCGCCATGGCAACCCGACGCCATCGCGACGAAGCACAGCAGGAGGATTGTCTTCATGCGATCGAGGGCGATATGGCCACAACGGCGGAACTCCTGCAGGCGGCGCCAGTGCACTCCGAAAATCCATTTGCTTCCAACCTGGGCCCTGCTGCTGGCGCTTTCCGCCCGCCGCTCAGTAGCACTTCGCCGTTCCGTCCAGGAAGAACTGCACGTCATGCGCCTGGCACCAGGCCTCCAGCTCGGCCTTGAACACCGGCCACAGCGCTTGCGCCCACGCCGGCGCGCTCTGCGCCCAGGCATGCTCGGTCGGCGCATACACGGTCGGCACGCCCATCGGGAAGTCCAGCACGAACGCGCCACCCGGGCCGGTGCAGACCAGTTCTTCTTTCCAGCGCGGTTGGAATTGGAAGGTGCTCATGGCGATTGATTGAAACGATCCTCGACCAGCCGTGGGCCGTCAAGGATAGACGCAGAAAAGCGAGGTCAGGCTGAGTTCCTCTCAAGTGAAGCCGAGCGCGTTCTTGCCGTCCTATACTCGCAGGCCCGCAGACCATGAACGGAAGGGCCTGATCATGACCGATCGCACGCGCCGGGATCTCATCGTTGCCGCCACCGCTTTGGCTGCCGGCGTGGTAGCCACCGGCTCCCACGCGGCCACATCCACGCCTGCCAACAAAGCAGCGTTCCCGCCAGTCGTGCACCACGTGTTCTTCTGGCTGAAGCGTCCGGATTCCAAGGAAGATCTGACCAAGCTGCTCGCCGGCTTGCGCACGTTGGCCGGCATCGACACCGTGCGCGGCATCCACATCGGCGTGCCCGCGGAGACCGAGCAACGCGGCGTGGTCGATGGCAGCTACAGCGCCTCGGAACTCCTGTTCTTCGACGATGTCGCCGGACAGAACGCCTATCAGGTGCACCCCATTCACAAGCAATTCGTCGCAGATTGCGAGCACCTGTGGCAACGCGTGGTGGTGTATGACGTCAAGGCTGCCGCGCCGTAGCTCGTTTGCGACTAGAGGTGCGCTCTGACCCCATTCTTTGAATTGCTAACCCAGCTTGTCGCGTGCCGGCGTAAACATCAGCGGCGTGTGGTGGTGCCCGGTTTCAGCCGGCCACAGTTCTCCCGGCAGCGTAATGCGCTTGCCGAGCTGAGGTCGGAACACGTCGTATTGCCCCGGCTCCAGAAACAGTTGCAGGCGGTTGGCCGAGATGACGCTTTGATCGGAATCGAGCACGCATACCTGCGCTGGCAATCGCAGGACGTAGTAGGTTTCGGGCGCGTCGCCGCTCTGGACACTCTCGTAGTTGGGTGGACCAGGGAACGTGACGCGCTCAAGGACGCCAGTGAGCCGAACCGTCGCCGGCTGACTTGGCAGACACTTGGCGTTCGCAGCATTCGATGCCGCGAGGAGCAAAGGCAGCAGAAGAGCGAGAGATCGGGGCATGGACGCCAACTGTTATTGGACCGATAGACGTGGCGATCGACGATCCTTGCCGAGTCATTGACTGCCGTCAATCATCCCAGGCTCCAAGGCATCCCGTCCTTTTCAGCATGGATGCAGGCGGTTCGTCTAGACCTTGCTACTCGTAGCGTCAGTTCATGGTTGAGAGTTAAGGCCAAGAGGAACTAACTTCCTCCATCCCTCTACCTTCGGTCAATTTCTTAGCTTCCTAGCTACAGCCTTGGTAAAAGGACGCACACAGATGAGCACTAAAACTCCGGAAGCTACGACACCAGCATAGGCTACATAAGCTTCGCGACCCGGAAACGTAAAATTTGACAGCCAAATCGTCAAAACACTAAATAGGAAAATAATCAGTAGCGCGCAGGGGAAGAGCCAAATGGCGAATTTATCTTTAATCTTCACTGCCACCTTGGAACTCCATGATCTCCTATATCACTACATACTAACATAATAAGCCCATCTTCCCCGGGTTTCATGGCAATCCGCAGGACTCGCCGCGAGTCACCAGCAGTTCTACGCGCCTGTCATATGACGCATCCTCGCTAGGCAGTGCGATCGGGCTGTTGGTACCGGCTGCTATGACTGACTTGATCTGGCAAGCGGGAATTCCCTGCTCCAGAAGATAGTCATACACAAGTTGAGCGCGACGCCCCGATAACGCCATGCAGGATGCAGGACTACACTCGAGCTCGCTTGCTCTGCCCATCAGGTCGTAGGGAACATTTGGATACTCTCTCAAGATCGAGACGTTCACCCGTAAGTTCTCGGTTTGACTTTTAGCCGAGTTATCCAATGATTGCTCAAGGCTCTCCCCCTCAAGCGGATGCCCTTGCTTGAATGCGATCGTTCGCCAGTCAAGCGATGTCGACTGCACGGGACTGGCTGCCAGCGCCGCAGCGAAGACCGCCAGGATCCTGATTGAAGTAACAACGATACGCGGCATGTACGTCACCCTGGTTGTCCGGCGTACGAAGCGGTTTGGGCCTGACCGGGCGGTTAGATCTTTGCCAATCGATAGGAAGACACGAGGCTTATCAGGCTGGCAACACGGCGATGACCAGCCCAATGAGGACAAAACGCGGGCGCCATTGCAGGTAAGCGGCAACTGCCAGCAATGACGAGGTGGCGAAGAGATAGCTGGCCTTCCTGGGGTTGCGCAGAAGACGAAACCCACCAAACACCAGGGCGACGTTGGCCAACAACCAGAGCAAGAGGTCGATTGCGCTGATTTCGCCATTGCGGAACTTCTCGAGGGCGATCGGTGCATATAGCGCCGCCAGCAGCGCCTGAATGCACACGAAAGGAAGTACCGCGATCCGCCAGCGCCGATCTGCTGGGGTAGCGGCAGAGCGTGTTGCTGGCGCTTGGTAAGGATTCTCTTCGGTCATTGGAGCCACAAGGGGTCTACGCCTGGGGAAGGAGTCTAACGCTTGAACGATCCGCGCTGCGAAGCGTGGGCCGCGGCCGCCGGCGTGGCGGACTGATCGGCAGCGCAGCAGGTGTAGGAGGCCGCATCGTTTCTCGGCGGTCAGGCTTACCACCGGTTCACCGTCGCGCGCGCGCGTGCAACTTTTTGCCGATGGCGAAGCCCAGTTCCCCCCATCCAGCGGCCGACCAGGCCCAGCGCTGGCATGCGCTTGCCGTCGGTGCCGCCTCTTCCATTTTTGGACATCGGTTGAGAGAGGAACTACCGTCTATCCCCTCAGTTCCTCAAGTTTTTTCAGCGATCACTTCGTTGGAGGACCGCTCTTGGATGGCACGAAAATATGTGAAGTAACGCATAGCGTACTTGTTACCTACAGGTGCTGCGGCTGCCATTTTTGGCCAAATTTCCTCAAAGCCGACTTTGCGTAGCAGGCGGGCGTACTCCTTGAACTCCCGTGGCGTGTTGCCTGCAGCCAGCATGGACGCTACCCGATGCCTAATGCGGGTCTTGAGCACCGGCGACAGCTCAGTACGTCTTAGCGCCCGCGCGGCGTTGCTCTTGAGCACCCGCCCAAATGGAAATGTGCTGTCTTGCTCTATGAATTCGACACCGAGCAAAGCACAGGCCGGATCTCCAGCCACGATGCCCTCTATGACGGGGTCCATGACCGGATAGATCCATGTCGTCCCAGGCCGTTTGTAGACCGTTGGTTCAAGCGCCCGAGGCGTCTGAACACACAGACGCGCGCAATGCTTTAGGTAGCGCTCCTGAACGGCCTCAACGCTCCACATGCCTTTCCCGTTGTAGTCATGAAGGAGCATACGCAAGGGCTAACCAGGGTGGGTAGAAACTGGGTTCGGGAGTAAACGTTCAAAGGTATTGCACTAGAGGACGCGCTTTGACCCCTGTTTGTCGACATCAGCGCCGATGTGTCGGGGTAGCTACAGGCAGCGTTGATGGAGCTTGGTAGGATTCTCTTCGGTCATCTCAGCCACAGTGTTCGACGTGGGAAGAAGTCTACCGCTTGCGCCAGACGCGCGGCGATGCGCTCCCGCCCACGCCGCGGCCACAGGCGCGGCGGGCCGAGCGACGGTGCCGCGGATGCAACATGGCCGCGTCAGTCCTCGGCGGCCAAGCTCACCACGAGTTCGCCGTCGCGTACGCGCACGTGCAGCTTCTTGCCGATGGCGAAGCCTAGTTCCTCCATCCAGCGGCCGGCCAGGCGCACCGCGGGCATACGCTTGCCGTTGGCGGCATGGCCGCAGCCGACGGTGCAGTGCTGCGGCGGGCGCGTGCGGCGCGGGGCGCGTTGCTGGCGGGCGAGATCGGCGGCGTCGGCCGCGGCGATCTGTTCGGGCGTCAGCATGGGGATGAGCTCGGACTCGACGATGGTCCAGTTCGGGCAGCAGGTTGCCTGCCGCGTTGCACGCTTGCGCGCCGGGGCGGGACGGGATGACGGTGGATGCATGGCGAAGCCCTCCTTGACGGCCAGAAACCCGCTGCCAAGCGACGACGGGATATCAGGAGGTTAGAAACTGCTAACGCGGCGGGCGTATTTCCTCGAAGGACGTTGTATTAGCCACCCTCTCGACGCAGGCATCGCGTCGGTTGTGCCTGAGGATCAGGCACAAAAACCCACCCGTTTATCGAAGGTCGTTACCGCTGTCTGAGGAGCTTCTACATTCTTTAACTTGAAATTCCGCTACTTGCTTGGGATGTCAAGCGACTGAAATAGTTAGGATTGAAATTTTCGCCAGAGTAAAAATTAATCCATTATCGGCCCTGTCGCCATTCTAATTGACATCCCAATTTTTCGTCATTGTCAGGCATGAAATGTTAGCAATTGGATTACTGAAAAGCTTGCGAAAGCTGGGCATGTGCCAAGATCTTTTGTAATTCATGCTCAACTCATAAACATATCCCTCAGCTCCCGTATCGGACTTGACTGCGTAAAAAAAATCACTGCCTGTATCAAAGCAATGAATGATATCAAGCCTTGTCGAAGGCGGCATTTGCGCAACGATATTTTGCGCGGATATGTCTTGATAAATAGGGGTAGTAGTCAGTGTCTTGGCTGAAAAGCTCACCGACGCCAGAGTGATCCATGTACCCAGGAAAAATGTGGTTAACCCAAACATCAGAATGCTAGAGATTTTCATGGGCCAGGCCTGTAGTGAATAATAGACTTCACAAGATTGGCATCAAAAAGATTTTCTTGAAGCTGTGCTGGGCTCATGGACATGGGGACAGGCACGCCGGCTTGGACCAAACAGGCCTGTGCCGCCGTTGTGCAGTTGTTGCTGGGCAACTTGTAAGAGCCCATTGTCGGGTTACTTTTTTCACCCGCCATGCAAGCATCAAATTTCGCGTCCTGTTTAGGGTTCATTTCAATCATAACGCCCAGGCCGCCTCGGCCTACCTTTTGTGTTTGTCGTTGTATGTATTTATCCGCAGTTGGATAAGTTGTATCCCACCCAAGTTCGCCGAAAGAATAGTTTTGGCCATTACCGCCAACTGACGACACATGTCCAAACATTGACCCTGGATTTGGAAGCGGGTTCCAGAAGATAATTTGTCGATCTAGCCCCAACGAATCTGCAAAATCTAAAGGGTTCCCGTCGACATAAGCATATGTGTTAACCCCGCCCACCTGTCCTATCGGATCAGATTGCACATAGCGGGCGTCAGCATGCCCGCTGCCGGCCACAAGAACAAACAAGACAGTAAACAAGAACACTGGCTTGATCATAATTTTTAATCCTTTGCGCCTAATTTCGTCCGTTTAATGGTTTCTATGTAGCTAGCATCTTGGGCGGAAGTAGGCTCAACCCATCCTAGCGCCTCAGCCTTGTGGAACCACATTACATTTTTTTCCCTCAATGCTGCAAGCTTTTCATCAGGCGCGGCGGATTTTGCTTGCATCATGAGCTTGTAATAAGCGTTCCCTGCCTGCAGCATCGCTAAGGTATCTTTGGGGTTGACCTTCAAAGCCAGCATTGAAATATCAATCCGCTTATGTTGCTGACCGTTGCGCCCATAAAATTCCATGAGAGTTCCCATCATTACGCCAATCGATTCTCGTCTATTGAGAGGGCGCAAGTAGACGTGGTTATTCAAGGCTTTTGGCGATATGCCCATATCTTTTTGGTAGCTCATATCGCTTTTCGTTCCAAAACTCGTCGCCTCAATGTTGATCCATTGGCCTTGATCACTTTTAAATTTTGCCAAGACATGTTCGGGCGCAGTGGCGAGACTAATATCGACGCCTAGTTTTTGCCCTAATATTACCAACAATACAGGCATCGATACGCAATTTCCTTTGCGCGTATCAAGATAGGTTGATATTAGTTTGTTCTTAATATTTCTACCATACGGGTCATCAAGATCGTAGGCGAAAGGTTTGTAGTCATTCCACGGGCCGGGCGTTGCCAAGGATGAGACCAGCAATTCCAATTTTTCTTGACTGGTAGCTCCTATTGGAAAGCGGTATTTTATTCTTTGCGCAAGAGCATCTATTCGATTTAAAACTTCTTCGGAATTGATAGTTGGGTCGATGAGTCGATCAATGGTGATCTTTGCCTTTGCTAAGTCGATTTTATCGTTAGGTGTTGCCAAGAGTGCAATGAGAGTTGCAATCTCGTCAGCTTGGTCATGAGATGGCACCGAATTTCTCAGCTTTTCCGCCGCCACGGCAACATCCATATGCATTGCCATAAACGCCATCTGGAGCAGAAATGATGTTCCAAAACACCCAAGTGATCGAAAACCCTTGCTAATCATCACGTCCGTAATTCATTAAGAACTGGGGTCAGAGTACACTTCTAGAGTGCCGGTACACGGGCAAAGTGTACTCTGACTCCATTTATTCAGCAGGTGCAGGACGCCCGCGTCATTCCTCGGTGGGCAGGCTCACCACCAGTTCGCCGTCGCGCACTCGGACGTGCAACTTCTTGCCGATGGCGAAGCCCAGTTCCTCCATCCAGCGGCCGGCCAGGCGCAACGCGGGCATGCGCTTGCCGTTGGCGGCATGGCCGCAGCCGACGGTGCAGTGCTGCGGCGGGCGTGTGCGGCGCGGGGCGCGTTGCTGGCGGGCGAGATCGGCGGCGTCGGCCGCAGCGATCTGTTCGGGCGTCAGCATGGGAATGAGCTCGGACTCGACGATGGTCCAGTTCGGGCAGCAGGTTGCCTTGCGCGTGGCACGCTTGCGCGCAGGGGCGGGACGGGATGACGATTGATGCATGGCGAAGCCCTCCTTGACGGCCAGAAAACCGCCGCCGACCGGCGACGGGATGTCGGGAGGTTAGAAACCGCTAACAGACGGCGGGCGTATTTCCTCGAAGGGTGTTGTATTAGCCGCCCTCCCGGCGTAGGCATCGCGTCGGTTGTGCCTGAGGATCAGGCACAAAAAAACCACCGGTTTGTCGGAGGTGGGTGCCGCTGTTAGAGGAGTTTCTACGCTCCTTAGGGAAGAGATTGCTACTGGCGTCCCCGAATGTCAAGCGGGAAAGAGCATCCGCGCAGAAATATAAGTTAACCTGACCCCGTTACTATTGCCTGAATTAAGCCGAGCCGCGAAGCGGATTCGGCTTGAATGAATTTTTAGGGCGCGTACGACCCGTCGGATTGGCGATACAGTACACGATTAATCAGTGCAGGCGACACTGCGCCGTTGTAGAAGTGCCACCCCCTATTGTTGATTAGACCGGCTCGAACAAGTGGTCGATAGAAGATGGTTCGGGCATCAAGCGTAGCGTTACAAGCGTCATTGCAAGGAAAGTCAGCCGACGCAAGCGAGGCCGCGATAAAGAGATCCTGTTCAGTCGATTTTAGAGGCAAAATAAACTGACTGGCAAAGTACCAAAGCCCCCACAAATTATGATCTGGCAAGGGTATCTCAATCTCAATCGCCACCTCAGTTTGGTCGAACATCTTCATGGATCGATTAGGTGGAATGCCAACTACGAGCTGTCGAAATATTCCAGAAAGCACATCAAAGGCTCTGGTGCCTTCATGAATTGTCTCTCCGCGAAATAAGCCATGTCCAAGTGGGCTCAATCGGGACGTCAAAGAGACCAACTGAAAAGCCGCAAGTTCGCTACCAGGAAATTTCCCTGGATAAATTCCAAGTTTTTGTATAGATGCTACATTCTGGTGCCTAGTGAAATGGTAAAGAATCATCCGCAGTGTCCTGACGCCTGAATTAAGCCGACCCGCGAAGCGGGTTCGGCTTGAATGAATTGTTAGGCCGCGTGCCAGTCAGCCCGTCGATTACACCACTGACATCCAATCATGCTCATCAAGTAGTGAGACGACGCATCAATTGAGTCACGTGACAACTCGAATTTTACGCGGTAACCGCCCCGGGGATGTCTCTCAATGAGAGTAACGCCCGCCACCCCAGGAGCAGTCTCAAGAAGCTCAAGAAGCTGGCGACGCTCGTTGTCTGAGTAGGTATTGGAACCGCGTCGCCGCATGAGCCGCTGATACTGATACATGGTCTAGAGACTCTTGGAGAATGGGGGTCAGAGTGCATTTCTAAGAAAGTGCACTCTGACCCCAGTACTCGTTGGGTGTCGCCTCGACCGACGGGCTAGGCCCCCGCCGCGCGATTGCCCATCTTGCGCCAGTGTTCAAGGAGTTCCGTGCTGCCCGATGCTACCTGGATAAGCATTTGGAGTGAGAGAACCGGTCCCGGAACGATGCCTGCTTCGTCTATGTCTTGGCCATCGTAGTCGGGGTTTGTTGGAACCTCAATGTTGACTACCCACCACACTTCGATCTTGCGCAATAGTCCAACAAGTTGATCGAACTGCTGCGAGTGGTTGGACTCGACTTGCCCAGTCACCACGGAGAAAAGCTGGTGCGCAAGCAAGTTGCGTGTTGCCTTCATTGCTTCGTAGATCGCTACGTCTTCTGACGTGATGGCTTCGTGCTCTTGAAGCCAGCCAAGCGATGCGTAGATAGGACTCTTGTTGCGGCTCAGAACCTCACGCTGGTACCCCGGTGAGACGGTCGCCCCGTCTGGGCCGAAGCCAATCGAGTAGAAGTCGCGGATGCGGTCAACGATCGAGTCCTTGAGGATCTCGAACGTTGTGATGAACATGGCCGCGAGGAACAGTGACGGCCTAACAACATCTGGATCTAGGAAGCGCTCCCAGCGGTCGGAGTAAGTCGTCATTCGGAGGCCTAGCGCCTGAATTGAGCCATGCCGGAAAACGGCATTGGTTTGGACGAATTGTTAGGCACTCTTGCCATACTTTGCCATGAGGTAGCGGATGAAAGCCACTCCAAGATGGAGTGCAAGTTCGGCGTCTTGCACACTGATGTTCGACTTCTTGTCGCTTCCATGGCGTACGCCTGGCTCCGCGTTCGACATGACGTAGAACTTCTCGAGGACGGCAATCATGGTTGAAGGCAGCTTGTTTTCTGCGCGCATTTCCTTAATTACCTGACCGAGCGTGGACGCGTAAGGGTAAAAGACCTTTCCGACGCTCTCGATCGCCGAAACGATTTCTTTGATGCTGTTTTCCGGATCAACTGGGCGCTCGAACGTGTAGCGAAATGCCTTTCTGTAGTGGGCTCGCGCCGGCTCAAACTCATCCTTGAGCGCGGCATCCGTCTTTTCGTTCAGCTGTTGAAGCGCACCCGGCATTTCCCGCTGTAGCTCGCCCGCCGCATTTAGCCGCCAGGCGACGCGATTCTCGGAGAACAAGTCGTTTACGTTGGCTCGATACTGCTCGAACGAGAACTTGGGGTGTTGTGGCTTCGCCTTACGGAGCTCGGTTCCAACGATCTCAACAAAGTCATAGAAGTGATACCATTCGACGCCGCGTACGAGATCTTTTAGGGTCTCCCAACAATAAAAAGAATCGTACAAATTCGAATCGGTTTCTTGCCGCAGGGCGACAAAGAACTTTTCTCCTAAAGCTTTGATGCCTAGCGGGGCGTCTTCCCGGTTTTGGTATCGCGAGTCGTCGTCGACGTACGTTAGCGGGGAGAGGACGCCATTGGTGTACTGAATGCGCATCCATTCGGGCGCATCTTCCAACCGCTCGGGTCCTGAGTCGCGCGGATCATAGCCATGCCGTGAAGAAAACTTCGCCATCTAGTGACCTTTCGGTAGAGGGCATAACGCTTGAGTTAAGCGGCGCGCGGCTTTTCGCGCGTCCGCTTGAACTAATTGTTAGCGCCCGCCTACTTGCCGCAGCACGGACATGTACCACCCAGCGGGCCAGTTTGAAGTTTGGTTACTGAGCTATACACGCTTTCGCGGAGTGACTCCTGTGCGGCGCTGCCGCCGCGCTCGTATTGCTCTACAAAGCTCTGGAACTCGCGGCGCTCACTTGCCGACAAGCTGATCCAGCCACGTATTACCTTTGCTACTTCGCTTTCCATTCGAATCTCCCACAAATATCGCAATCGGTTGATTGCATGCTTAGCGGAACAACTCCGCACCCTGAACACTTTCGTTGAAACTGCCTAAGCGCTGCACGATGCCCGCGCCGCAGTTCCTTGTCGCTAACTCCAACTTTACCGTCTTGCGCTCGTCGCGCGTCGTCAGCGGCGATCAGCTCCCGATAACGCGCGTCAAAGTCCGTCGGCAAGTTACTAGCCAGCGACCCTAATTGTTTGAATTTTTCAGAGATTGCCTTGTTTCCTATGCTGGAATCTAAAGCGTACTCCAACGACGATGGCCAGCTATAAATCAAGGACATTCCGCTGAGTAACAATTGGACGAGACCAGCGCTGCCCGCTACAAATGCGGCCTGTGCTAGATAAGGCATGGTTGTGCCGTAGGTCATGACCGCACCGCCAAGCAGGAGCGGGACTGCGATGCCTAAGGCAGATATTGCATTGAGCAGCTTACGGTAGCTGCGTGCTCTCTTTGCGAAAACCTCCGCGGTGCCGTAGGCAAATATTGACCTTTCCCAGCAGTCTCTCAATTCAGCGTCGTTTGCTGTTGTCGTCATTTGGAAGCGGCGCTCCCGTGGGCGCTAACACCTGAGTTAAGCTGACACGCGGAGCGGGTTCGGCTTGAATGAATTGTTAGACCTTGCCCCAAAGCCACGAGGCTAAGCGGTAAAGTTCATAAAGCAAATACAGAGCTACAAGCAAGAATACTAAGCCAAAAGCCAGAGTTGTGAAGCGCTCTTTGAGAGATGGTTTTGGCCAAGGGGTCTTCTCTCTATCAGGATTTGGATCAGGCCGGCTGAAGAGCGGACCGTCAGGGCGCGTGATGTTAAGCACTTCTCGATTGGTAGGGAGTACGACTCGTTGTTCTGCTGCAGTCGCGCTAGCCTTTAGGACGGCGATCTCAAGTTGTAGCTTTTCATTTTCGAGGCGGATCTTCTTGACTTGCCGAAGCTGGATAGCAAAACCAACGACGCCAGCGACTGGCGTGGCAATAGCTAGCAGCAACATCCAGATCGCATAGTTGTTCATGGCAAGGTCTAACGCCTGAGTTAAGCCGCGCCGCGAAGCGGCGTCGGCTTGGACGAATAGTTAGCCATCAATCCACGTGACCTCGCGGACTATGGTACCGTTGGCTGCACGGCCAATGATGACGTGTGCCGTATGCGTGTACCCAAGCTCCTCACGGAAAGCGCGAAGCTTGAGCTCGTCATAGGCGATGTCTTCTCCAGGCTTCTTAAGCTCCAGCACGACGTGATTGTTCGTATCCGTGTTGCGTTCATGCACCAGAATGTCCGGAAAGACTGTCGTTGCGCGAATCTCGCAATCCAAGGCTTTGCGAGGCGGCAGCCTGAGTCTTTTGGGGTCTCCGAAGTGGCGGTTGTACTCGCAGTCCACAGTTAGTGGCGGTTGAATAGCCTCCGATAGCGCGATGTAGTGAGCCAGTCGATACGAGAGCGAACGCTCTGTCACGCCAAGATCAAGCAGCGCAGAGTCGTTCTGCACGAGTTGATCAATCGCGGAGTTCACTAACGCAGCTGCTTCTTCTCGGGTCATCGGTGATGCTGCTATTAATGGCTAACGCCTGAGTTAAGCCGAGCCGCGAAGCGGCTTCGGCTTGAATGAATTGTTAGGCCTCATGTCTTGGCCCGCCAGTAAACGCCCTTCGGATCCGAGACTGCAAGATAACCCCACTTTGAATCCCGTTCTATCGTTCCATCAAACACGATCTCGACTGGATCGCCTCCATCAGGAGTGTCATCGCCGCCGTTGAAAGTAAACGGTATTCCGACTGCTCGCTCTGGAGTGAGTCCAAGGCGTGCCAGATCTTCTATTGAGCCCCTTGTCAAAGCGTAGCCATTGTCAGTCATGCGTGCGTTCAAATCGCAGAAGATGTCTGGGAGAACCGGCTTCATGAGACCTAACGCCTGAATTAAGCTGCGCCGCGAAGCGGCGTCGGCCTGAATGAATAGTTAGACGGTGGTGCCGCAGAGCAGTGACGCATGACCTCTGCTCCCCAGCACGACCATCGCTGGGCCAAGCATGCCACAACCGAAGTCACGTGGCTTGCTAAGGGAGCGTTGCCGCGCAGAGCAACCGAGGCCAAAGCACTGAGCGCAGCGCAGTGGTGACGTTGTAAGGCGAAGTGGTAAACGGGACGATCGCTGTTACGCAAAGACCGCGTACCGGAGCCGGCCGGTAAACCACCAAGGTGTTGCCGAAGACAGAAGCCACCAAAGATGCCAAGCGCTGCCGCCTAACTACTAATGGACCGCCTAAACGCGGAATAACACAATCCTCGCTGAGTCGTAAGACGCCGTCAATCCGGCCGAAACATCTATAGTTCCTTGCCTCCGCCGGCGTTGTGCCAACTTCACCGCGGGACGTTATGCCGCATTTCTGCGGGTGTAACCGTTACCACCGCTCATTTAAGGGTGTAATGAAGGCCCTGCCGAGATGCCAACGCACCAGATTGCGCGCCGCTTTCGGATTTCACCGCAACTCCAGCATGTTGTTGCGTTGGGTGACCTCGGCCATCTCCCCTCCGGTCACCACGCGTAACCGTGCGCCCTTTACGCTTCCGCTATCCGGCAAAGCCAACCGCACGTTCGCGGTCCTAGGCTCCAAATCCCGCGGCGCCTCCAACCCAGCAAACGCCGCCCGCGCCAATTCCCGGCCACGCGCGTCTTCCAGCACCACAAACCCCGCCGGCGTATCCGCATGGCCAAGGCTATGCACAGTCACTTCGATGGCATCCGCACCCACCCGCACATCGCCACGCCCAATCCCCAGGTCCGGACGCTGCTCGACCGGCACCGCCGTAGGCGTGACCAGTTCGAACTCCATCACCACCGTCTTGCCGGCCGGGAATTCCACCTCAATCGCGGCGCTCTTCTCGAACGCGAACTTGCACGTGGCGGCCTTGCCGTCGATCTTCCCATCGCCATCGCGATCGACACCCGAACGCATGCGCCACTGCCCAGCCGCAACGTTCCACCCAGTCATCTGCGCCCGCTGCGCCTTGCCGGTGTTGTAGCCGATGACGGTGAAACGATCCTGCCGCGGCTTGGGCAGCAACAGCGCCACCTGCACGGCACCTTCCGGATCGGCAAAGCGCCAGCTGACGGTGTGGCCGGGGTAGGTCTGGTTGCGCTTGAGGGCCACGCCGCCCAGGCGGGCGCGTTGCAGGTTCACGGTGGGCGATTCGACGCGGTCGCTCCACCAGTGGCCTTCGGTGTTCATGTAGAAGCTCTGCAGCTTGTCGCGGGTCTCGGCGCGGTAGAGGGTTTCCAGCCAGCGTGGGTCGCCGCTTTGTTCCCAGGCGACGTGATTGGCGAAGTCCGGGGTGTCGTTAGCATCCGCGTCGGCCGCGGCCTTGGCGAGGCTGGCGCCCCAGCTGTCGCGCTTGCCGAGCACGTCGAGGAAGTTCTCGTTGAGCAGCGACAGGCCGTTGGGGCCGGCGTTGGCGACGCGGTAGTCGATGGGCTTGAGGTAGCGCGCCTCGCCGGTCCAGCGGTAGGCGGCCCAGAAGGTGTGCAGGGTGTCGGGGCCGCCGCTGCCTTCGAACAGGTTGCCGCCGCGGGTCTTGCCGGTCTTCCAGTTGATCTCGTTGGGCAGCGCCCACTGGCCCTTGGCGTCGGTGTAGGCGTGGGCCAGGTAGCCGTCGGCCAGGCCGGTGACGATGCGGCGGCTGCTGGGGTCGGCGTTGTAGCCGCCGAGCAGCATGGCCGGGTGCAGGATGGGGAACGAATAGGGTTTCTGCCACTGCCAGTTCGGTTCGCGGTAGACCTTGCGCCCGCCGAACCAGTTGCTGGCGAACAGCAGGTGGCCTTGCGGGTTGACCTGGATGATGCGGTCGAAGGCCTTCACCGTGCGCATCAGCCGCTCCACCGTCAGCGGGTCGCCCCAGTTGAGGTAGAGCATGGCGCTGTTGATGTTGATGCCTTCTTCGTAGGAATGCAGTTCGTCGGTCTCGATGGTGGAGAGGCCGTCGGTGAACATGCCGTTGCGGTAGTTGGCGTCGGACAGGGCGGTGAGCGAGGCGTTGAGCTTGTCCGGGTCCACGCCCATCAGGGCGACGCCGGGCCATTGCTGGGTGAGGTCGGAATCGTCGGAGATGCCGCCGCCGAAATCGCCGTAGGCCACTTGGCGCTGGTCGATCCACCAGTTGATGTAGCGGCGCGTGGCCTTGAGGTCTTCCAGTTGCCAGAACGCCCAGGCCGGCACGCCCTTGGGCGGGGTGGGCAGCTCCACCGGCAGCGCGCCCTGGTTGCCGTAGCTGATGTCGTTCCAGTATTGGCGGCCGAGCGCGTTGTCCGGGTCCACGCGCAGCAGGTCGTGGATGTCGGCATCCAGGCGCGCGTACAGCAACTGGCGCTTGGAGGTGGTGTGCTCCTCGACCAGGAAGCCCCAGTTGTCCTTGACCTGGTTGAAGCGGTCGGCGATGTGTTCGGCCTTGGCCTGGTCGCGTGGCTTGAACAGCAGGCGGATCTGCGCGCCGTCCAGCGCGCGCGCATCGAAACCGGGCGCGGCGGAGGCGACGCTGAGCATCAGGCTATCGTTGGTGAGGATGCGGTCGCGCAGGTCCAGCCACAGCGTGCGCGCCTGGCCAGGCTTCACCGACACCGACACGTCGAGCATGTCGCGCGCCGGCCAGATCGGATCCTTGATGCGGAGGTTGAGCGGGATCAGGCCGTTGTGGGTGGCCGGCAGGTTCAGCGCCGGCAGCTCGATGGCGATGCCGTCCAGGCCGTCGTGCATGTTCTCCCAGCCGTAGGACCAGCTGCGCATCAGCGGCTGGTCCGGCGGGGCGTCGCCGAGGCTGGAGGGGATCAACACGTGCACGATGGGCAGCGGCGGCGCGGCGGGTTTTTCGTCGCCGCGCTTGCGCGCCGGCGCCTTGCTCGGCAGCGCGACCACGGTGCTGCGTTCGGCCGGCGGGTAGCGGCCGGCGATGTAGTCGCGCAGCGTGGCGAGGTTGGCGTAGTCCGGCGTGATGTCGCTGCGCACGGTGTAGCTGAGGGTGGCGCTGGGATTCGATGGGGCCGCACCGGCGCTGACGTCGTAGGCCCAGATTTCCTGGATCGGGGTTTCCTGCGCGGTGTTGACGAAGCGCAGGTGGCCGCCACGGCGGCGCTCGAACTGGTCGACGCTGCGCACGGTGCCCTGGCTGCGCTGGAACAGCGGCGCGGGCGTTGCGCCGGCGGCGGCGTAGCTGGCCTGGCCGTAGGCGGCGCCGCGCAGTTCGATGCGGTTGAACGGTTCGTCCGGCAGCGCCAGGTCCAGCGCCTTGCCGCCTTCGACGTAGACGTTCCAGTCCGGCAGCTGGAAGTAGTCGTTGCGGCCGGGCAGGCGCGAGCGGTTGTAGACGCCGGGCCAGGTGGTCTCGGCGATGCCGTCGGTGGCCTTCCACATCCACTGCTTGAGGTCCTTGGCGTCGGCGAACTCGACCTTGCGGATGCGCGTGGACGGCGCGTCCAGCACCGGCGGTGCACGGCCGTGGTCCCAGCCGTAGCGGTGCAGCCAGGCGTTGCGCGCCGCGTCGGCGGGCAGAGGTTCGGCCGTACGCGGTTCCTGCTGGCGGGCAAGGGCCGCGGCGCCGGCGGCGTCGAGCATGCGGTCGTAGACGCGGATCTCGTCGAAATCGCTGCCGCGCAGGAAGTTGTAGCGACTCTGCACCTGGTGCGGGGCCATCACCCGCCCGGCCAGGCCGAGTTGGTCGAGCGCGGCGTCGAAGTCGAGCGAGCCGCCGTCGGCGCAGGCCTGCGCGCACTCGGCGCGCGCGGCTTCCTTGCCGTCCACGTACAGGCGCACGCCGCGGGTTTCGTCCCAGGCGAAGGCGAGGTGGGTCCATTGGCTGGCGGTAGGATTCTTGTCGAGGGTGAACGACACGCGGGTGCGCGCCAGGTTGGCATCGGTGACGAAGGCATCGAAGCCGTGGCCGTTCCAGTCGATGCGCAGCCAGGCCATGTCCCAGCTGCTGTGGTCGGCATAGCCGACGCGGAAGATCACGAACGGGGCTTCGCCCACGGGATAACGCGAACGCCAGAAGAAGGACAGCGTGCCGCGTTGGGTGTAGAGGTTGCCGGGCGCGTTCCAGGCGAGGACGCCGTCGTCGGCCCATTCGATGGCGTTGCCCTTCACGCCGGTGGGCACGAGGGCGACCTTGTCGCGGAAGTTGGGCTTGGCGTCGCCTTGGGCGATGTCGGCGTCGAAGCCGCGGTCGGCGGAGACGCGGAACAGCAGGTCGGGCGCCTCTGCGGCCGCGGTGCCGGCACTGCCCGCTGCGATCGCTGCGCACAGCAGCCCCCAGATCCCGATCGACCGACGCTTCACCCGCATCTCCCTTTTTGCAGCGCCGGCCGGCATTCGGCCGGCGCCTATGTTCGTCCTGCACCGTTGCGGCGCCCTCCAGCGCCGCAACGGCCTACCGCGTACGCCAAACCTCAGAACTTGTAGCGCAGGCCGATCGAATACTGGCGGCCGGTCTCGCTGTAGGTCAACGGCAGCTGCGCGCCGTTCGCGCTGGTCTGCACCCACTCGTAGTACGGCACGTTGGTCAGGTTGGACCCTTCCACGCTGATGTCCACCTTCTCGTCGATCTTGTAGGTGAGCTTGGCATCGACGATGTTGCTGCCGCGCATGCCGTGCATGTCGAAGCCGGTTTCCGTCGCCGGCACCTGGGTCAGGTAGCCGTCGCGGTGGGTCAGCGACACGCGTCCGCTGAAGCGCTCGCCTTCGTAGAACAGCGTGGCGTTGTACGAATTCTTCGACAGGCCGGTGAGGTCGGTGTTGAACGACAGCGCGCCGGTGCTGGTGACGTACTGGATCTTCGACTGCACGTAGGTGTAGTTCAGCTGCGTGCCGAAGTTGGCCCACTTGCCCGGCAGGAAGGTGAAGGGCTGGATGTAGTTGAACTCGGCGCCCTTCAGCTTGCCGCCCGGGGTGTTGAGCGGCACGCTGAAGACGAAGTCGTCGCTGGCCGCCGCGCCGGTGCCCTCGAGCAGGCTCACCGGCAGGCCGCTGCTCTCGTAGGAGGCGACGGTGCGCGTGGTCTGGATGAAGCTGTCGATGTCCTTGTAGAACACCGCCAGGCCCAGCATCGCGCCTTCCTGCAGGTACCACTCGAAGCCGAGGTCGGCGGTCTTGGCGCGGATCGGATCGAGGTTGGGATTGCCGCCGCTGACGGTGCGCGCGCCGCCGGCGACGCTGACCGTCACGCCCGGGGTCAGGCTACCCAGGCCGGGCCGCGTCATCACCTTGGCGGCGCCGAAGCGGATCAGGAAATCCGGGGTGATTTCGGCGACCAGGTTCAACGACGGCAGGGTGTCGCTGTACTCGCGCTCGACCGTGGTGTTGACCAGGGTGGAGCCGACGGTGGCGTAGCCGGTCGAGGACTGGCTGGTCTTCACGTAACGCACGCCGATGTTGCCGGAGAACGGAATGGAGCCGATGTCGAAGCCGAAATCGCCCATCAACCAGGCGCCGCGATCCTTCTCCTCCACGCTGCGGGTGTTGACCGCGCGCTCGGCCAGGGTCCAGGTGCCGGTGCCGCTGTAGATGTCCAGCGCGTCGGCGATGCCGTTGAGGTCCGGTACCGCCCAGTTGGACGGCGAACCGCTGATGCCCTTCAGCCCGGCCAGGGCGACCAGGTCGGTGGGCACGATGCGGGTGCCGCTGGCGAAGGTCGGCACCGTGGTCTCGTTGGCGCGGCGGAATTCCTTGGTGTCGAAGCTGTAGTTCTTGGCCAGCACGCCGCCCTTCAGGGTGAAGTTCGGGCCCAGGTTCCACTCGAAATCCAGCGAGCCGGTGTCGAAGTCGTTGTTGGCCTGCTGCGGGCGCATGCGCACTTCGGCCAGGGTCCAGCCGCTGGCATCGGTCGGGTCGATGCCGTAGTCGAACACCGGCGAGGTCAGGCTGTTGCGGTAGTCGTAGCTGTAGCCGTCGACGTTGAGCTTGTCCATGATGACCGTGGTCTGGATCGGGTTCCGATGCTTGGAACTGGACGTGCCGACCTGGCCGCTGATCTTGAAGGTGTCGCTGAAGCGGTGTTCGCCGTTCAAGTTGACCTGCTTGAAGACCGTGTTCCACTCGTCGTAGCGGTTCTCCGAACGCACGTCGACGTTGTCGAACTGGCCGTAGAGCAGCGCGCCGGACGCGGGATCAACGTAGCCGTCGTTGACCACCATCTCCGGCTTGCCGCCCTGCGAGCGGCCGCGGCTGAAGCTGATCGCTTCGATGTAGTGCTCGTAGCGCTTGGCGTCGATCTTGGAATACAGCCCGTCCAGCGAGAACTCGGTGCTGTCGCTGGGCCTCCACTGCAGCGAGCCGGTCACGCCTAGGCGCTTCTGCTCGTGTTCCATCTGCGTGTAGCGCGGGATGCGCGGGCTGAACACATTGGCGCTGTTGGCCGCGGCGAACGGCGAGGTGGCGCTGTAGCCGTTGTTGCTGGGGCCGTTGGCCCAGCGCGTGGTGCCGCTGCCTTCTTCCAGCACCTGGCGCTCGGAATAGGCCACCGACATCAGCGCACCGAAGGTGCCATCGGCCCAGGTGTCGGCGATCAGCGCGGCGATGCGCGGATCGGCCTTCTGCGACATGCCGTTGTAGGTGGCCTGGCCGTTGGCGGCGAAGGTGAAGCCGTCGTAGTCGAACGGCCGCGCGGTGCGCAGATCCACGGTCGCGCCGAGCGAGCCTTCTTCGACATCGGCCGAGGCGGTCTTGCGCACCACCATCTGATTGAACAGATCCGAGGCGAACACGTTGAAGTCGAAGCCGCGGCCGCGGTTGGTGCCGCCGCTCTGGTCGCTGGCGCCGACGGTGGTCAACGCTTCCATGCCGTTGATGCGCACGCGGGTGAAGTCCGGGCCGAGACCGCGCACCGAGATGTTGCGGCCTTCGCCGGCGTCGCGGGTGATCACCACGCCCGGGATGCGCTGCAGCGATTCGGCCAGGTTGTTGTCGGGGAACTTGCCCACGTCCTCGGCGACGATGGCATCGACCATGCCCTTCTCGGCACGCTTGATGTCCAGTGCCTTCTCCACGCTGGCGCGGTAACCGGTGACGACGACGGTATCCAGCTGGGTGGTGGCGTCGGCGCTACCGGCCGCCGGCGGGGTCTGCGCGGGGGCCTCCTGGGCATGGAGGCCGCCGGCCTGCAGGGCCAGGCTGATCGAGAGCGCGAGCAAGGTAACCGGTGTCTTCCGGCGTTCGGTACGAGATTGCATGTCCTCCCCTCCCAAGGGTTACATGAACTGCGTGATATTTCGGGCTGTTGCCGCGGATGACACCGCTGGTCAAAACCGACGTTAACAGTTGCGCAACATTGCGGCATCTTGCAGCGCAACAGAAAAACCCTCTGATTTGCAGGCTTTCCGTACAAAGCCTTGCCTGGACTGGCGCGGCCGCTGCGGCGATCGCACATTGGACGCGATGAAAAATGACACCGATAGCCAATGGACTTGGCCGGGGCCGCGGTTCCCGGCATGCTGGGCGCCCTCTTCGACCGACCAGGATCTCCCTGCCATGACCGCCTCCCGCATCGTCTGCTTCGGCGAACTGTTGCTGCGCCTGGGCGCCCCCGGCCACGAACGCCTGCTGCAGTCGCCACGGCTGGACGTGCACGTGGGCGGTGCCGAGGCCAACGTCGGCGTATCGCTGGCGCATTTCGGCCACGACGTGGCGATGGTCAGCGTGCTGCCGGACAATCCCTTGGGCGAAGCAGCCGCCGGCGAATTGCGCCGGCACGGCGTGGACACCCGCGGCGTGCGCTTCGTGCCAGGACGCATGGGCCTGTATTTCCTGACCACCGGTGCCGGGCACCGCCCCAGCGAAGTCACCTACGATCGCGCCGGCTCGGCGTTCGCACTGGCGGAGGCGGACGCCTACGACTGGCCGGCGCTGCTGCAGGGGGCGCAGTGGCTGCACCTGTCCGGGGTGACCCCGGCGCTGGGCGAACGCGGCGCCGCGGCGGCGCTGGCGGCGGCGCGCAGCGCGCGCGAACTTGGCGTGCGCGTGTCGTTCGACGGCAACTACCGGCCCAAGCTGTGGGAGGCCTGGAACGGCGACGCGCCGGGCATCCTGCGCCAGCTGCTGGCGCAGGCCGACGTGCTGTTCGCCGACTACCGCGACCTGGGCGTGGTGCTGGGCCACATGTATCCGCAAGACAGCGCCCAGGCGCGGGTGGAAGCCGGCGCGCGCGACGCCTTCGCCGCGTTCCCGCAGCTGCAGGCGATGGCCTGCACCCAGCGCGTGGCGCACAGCGTGGACCACCACAGCCTGGGCGCGATGCTGCTGCGCCGCGATGGCAGCGTGGCGCGGGCGCCGAGCGAGGAATTGACCGGCATCGTCGACCGCATCGGCGGCGGCGATGCCTTTGCCGCGGGCGTGCTGCACGGCCTGAGCCAGGGCTGGGACGACACCGCCACGATCCGTTTCGGCCTGGCGGCGGGTTGCCTGAAGCATTCGGTGCCGGGTGATTTTCATCCGCTGGGCGCGGCTGATGTGCAGGCGTGTGTGGGGACGTCGCGGTTCGATGTGAAGCGGTGAAGGGCGGGGAGTCGGGATTGGGGATTGGGGATTCGTAAGAGCGGTGGTGGCGGCAGTTTTTTCGCTTGGTTAGGCGTTGCTGGCGTTTCGTTTTTTCTGTCGCGGCTGAAGCCGCTCCTACAGGGGCAGCCCGCGCGCTTTTGTAGGAGCGGCTTCAGCCGCGACAGGAAGCTGAAACGACCGCGATGCCACCGTGTCCATGAAAAACACGCGACGACGTCACCACGCATCCCCAATTCCAAATCCCAATTCCGCCTTTTGCAGACGCAGCTTCAGCCGCGAGCTGCGGCATGCCTCAGATGCCAAGCAGTTCCCACCATGACGGAATTGGGCACAGGCCTTCGCGCAATTCCCACCGCAAGGGTGGTGTTGGCGTCCTGCGTCGCGACTGAAGTCGCTCCCACAGTGGCGCGACCTGCGCAATCCTCGCGGCCGCCGGCGGCGCTTCCTTGTGGGAGCGACTTCAGTCGCGACGCAGGGTACTACCGGATGCGCATGGTTCCGGGCTCGGCCGGGTCTCCACTTTCGATTCGCGCTGCGGCGGTTTCATTGGTCTGTCGCGGCTGAAGCCGCTCCTACAAGGGAGCCGCCCGCTTCTGTAGGAGCGGCTTCAGCCGCGACAGAAACCCAAACGCAAACGGCCGGCATCGCTGCCGGCCGCATTTCCACTCCCTACTCCCCACTCCCGAATCCCGGCTCTCTACAGCTCGATGCAATCGAACTGCACGTCCGGATTCACGTCGGCGTCGTAGTCCACGTCCTTGCGCTCGAAGCCGAACAGCTTGAGGAATTCGTGCTTGTAGCCGGCGTAGTCGGTGAGCTGGAACAGGTTCTCGGTGGTGACCTGCGGCCATAGCGCCTTGCAGGCGTCCTGCACGTCGTCGCGCAGTTCCCAGTCGTCCAGGCGCAAGCGGTTCTGCTCGTCGGTGGCCGGCGCCTGGCCGTCTTCGCGGTACATGCGTTCGCGGAACAGGCGGTCGAGCTGGTCGATGGTGCCCTCGTGCAAGCCCTTTTCCTTCATGATCTTGTAGACCATGGAGATGTACAGCGGCATCACCGGGATCGCCGCACTGGCCTGGGTCACCACCGACTTGAGCACCGCCACGTTGGCGCTGCCGCCGCTTTGCTGCAGGCGCGCGTGCAGGCGCTGCGCGGTCTGGTCCAGATCCACCTTGGCCTTGCCCAGCGCGCCGTGCCAGTAGATCGGCCAGGTGATCTCGGTGCCGATGTAGCTGAAGGCCACGCTGCGCGCGCCCGGCGCGAGCACGCCGGCGGCGGCCAGCGCGTCGATCCACAGTTCCCAGTCCTGGCCGCCCATCACGGTGACGGTGTCTTCGATCTCCTGCTCGGTGGCCGGTTCGATCGAGGCTTCGATGATCGCGTCCTTGTTGGTGTCGATCGCGGTGGCGGTGTAGGTCTGGCCGATCGGCTTGAGCGCCGAGCGTTTCACTTCGCCCGTGCCGGGCAGCTTGCGCACCGGCGAGGCCAGCGAATACACCACCAGGTCGACCTGGCCGCCCATCTCGGTCTTGATCAGCTCGATCACCTTTGCGCGCGCTTCGTCGGAGAAGGCGTCGCCGTTGATCGACTTGCTGTACAGGCCCTGCGCCTTGGCGAAGGTGTCGAAGGCGGCAGAGTTGTACCAGCCGGCGGTGCCGGCCTTCTTGTCGCTGCCTGGCTTTTCGAAGAACACGCCCAGCGTGTCGGCGCCGAAGCCGAACGCGGCGGTGATGCGCGAGGCCAGGCCGTAGCCGCTGGAGGCGCCGATCACCAGCACCTTCTTCGGTCCATCGCTGCGCACGCCGCGCGCACGCGTGGCCTCGATCTGTTCGAGCACGTTGCGCTCGCAGCCGAGCGGATGCGTGGTGGTGCAGATGAAACCGCGAACTTTCGGGTGGATGATCAACGTGGTGTCCTCTCGGCAAGATGCCCCGCGGCATCTTAATGTCTGCGGCGCGCGCGCAGAAGGGCTGCGTGCAGCAGACGGCATGGTATGGAGGCGTTGTGCCGCGGCGATGCAGGGACCGGCCATGCACGAGGCGCATAGCTGGCTGGCGTGTTGCCGAGGTGGTTGCGCCGCGTTCCTGTTCGACGGCGCTGTTCCTGGGTGCCTGACGCGGCTGAAGCCGCTCCTACAGAAGCGCGCATCTCCCTGTAGGAGCGGCTTCAGCCGCGACAGACATCCCGGCCGCTCAGATGACCCGCAGCGTGATCGCCTTGAGCACCGCGCGGGTGCGGTCGCGGGTGCCGAGCTTGTCCAGGATCGTGGAGACGTAGTTCTTCACCGTGCCTTCGGCCAGGAACAGGCTGCGCGCGATTTCCTTGTTCGAATAGCCGCCGGCGAGCAGGCGCAGGATCGCCACTTCGCGTTCGTTGAAGGTGTCGCGCGGCGCGTCCTCGTCGCGGTAGCGGTAGCGCGCACGCACCGGGTCGGTGCTGACCGGCTGCAGCAGGGTGTCGCCCGCCGCCACGCGCACGATCGCATCGCGCAGGTCTTCCGGTGCGGCGTCCTTGAGCAGGAAGCCCTGCGCGCCGGCATCGGTGGCGCGCAGCAGCAGGTCGGCGTCGTCGAAGGTGGTCAGCAGCAGCACCGGGGTGGCGTCGCCGCGCGCGCGCAACTGTTGCAGCGCCTGGATGCCGTCCATGCCGGGCATGCGGATGTCGCTGAGCACCACGTCCACCGGCATGGCCGCCAGCGCGGCCAGCAGCGCCTCGCCGTCGTCGGCCTCGCAGGCCACGGCAATGCCCTGGGTCTGCAGCAAGGCGCGCAAGCCGGCGCGCACCAGGATCTGGTCGTCGGCCAGGGCGATGCGCAGGCCGCTCACAGCGGCAGCCTTGCGGTCAGTTGCATGCCGCCCAGCGGCGTGCGGCCCAGCTCGAGCCGGCCGCGCAGCGCGGCCAGGCGCTCGCGCATGCCGGCGATGCCGTTGCCTTCGCGGATACGCTCGGCGCGGCGGCCGTCGTCGGCGATGTCCACGCGCAAGTGTCCCTCCTCGTGATTCAGACGCACATGGACCGCGTCGGCATCGGCGTGCCGCGCGGCATTGGTCAGCGCTTCCTGCACCAGGCGCAGCAGGGTTTCGGCCAGCTGCGGATCGGTGATGCGCACGCCCGGCGCGATCTGCAGCTGCAGCTGCGGCCGCGGGAACGGCGCGGCCAGCGCGCGCAGCGCGGTCTCCAGGTCCAGGCCGCGGTCGTCGCGCAGCGACTGCACCACGTTGCGGATATCGGCCAGCAGCTCGCCGGACAGGCGCTCGACCACGCCGAGTTCCTCGCGCTGCGCCAGCGCCGGATCGGTCAGCAGCAGGCGCAGGTTGATCCGCATCGCGGTCAGCTTGTGCCCGGCCACGTCGTGCAGTTCGCGCGCCAGGCGCAGGCGTTCGGCATCGCGCGCGCTGTCGGCCAGCAGCGCGCGGGTGGCCAGCAGGTCGGCGTTGACCCGGGCCAGCGCCTGCCGCGCGATCTCGGTGGTCCGCGCGTAGTGCGCCGACAGCGCGGCGAAGGCGTGGAAGCCCGCGTAGATCAGCGTGGTCAGCAGCGCGCGCTTGAAACCGGCTGGCGCCAGCAGCAGGAACGTGCCCAGGTTGGCCAGAAGCGCCAGCAGCAGCACCCGGCGCGGCTCCCACAGCAAGGCCACCTGCGTCACCACCACCACCAGCAGCACTGGTGCGGTGCCGATGCGCGGTTCCAGCCATACCAGGGCCAGCGCCGCGGCGGCTTGCAGCCATAGCGCGGCATCGCGCAGGCGCGGCGCGGGCAGGTACCGGTGGCCCAGCAACAGCAGCGCGAACAGGCCGGCCACGGGCCAGCGCCAGGCGGCCGGCGCCTGCGGCTCCAGCTGGAACGACCACAGCACGGTGGCCACGGTGAGCAGCCCGGCCAGGCGCTTGGGTTCGATCAACTCGCGCAGGAAACGATTCATGCGGCGGATGCTGACCGCGCGGCGCGGCGCCGGCAATGGGGCCGGCGCAGAAAGTGACTTCCGGCAGGTCGGATCGATGACCAGCGGCCCCTGTCCGCGCGCGCCGCCGCGGCCACACTGGCGCCATGCGATCAGCGCGGCGGCAAGGCGTTCACCCGGTCGCAAGCGCAATGGCGTAAACCGACACTGGCGTACTCACGAGGACACGACGATGCACCTGACCCTGCGACATCCCGATCTGTGGTTCATGCTGCTTGGCGTGTGCTGGGGCCTCTACGAGATGCTGCTGAGCCACCGCCGCCGCGCGGCCGATGGCGGCGCGCGCGACCAGGGCACGCTGCAGCTGCTGTGGCGCGTGCTGTACGCGGCGGTGGCGGTGGGCGTGGCGCTGGCCTTCGTCGGCATATGGCGCTATGCGCCGGCGTTGCAGGAGCCGGCGCGCTGGCTGGGCTGCACGCTGCTGGCCGGCGGCCTGGCGCTGCGGCTGTGGGCGATCCGCGTGCTGGCGCGCTGGTTCACCGTGGACGTGACCATCCAGGACGACCACCGGCTGATCCGCCATGGGCCGTACCGCCATCTGCGCCACCCGTCGTATACCGGCGCGCTGCTGGCGTTCTACGGGCTGGCGATCGGCCTGGGCAACGTGCTGTCGCTGCTGGTGATCGTGCTGCCGGTGACCTGGGCGTTCCTGCGCCGCATCCGCGTGGAGGAAGCGGCGCTGACCCAGGCCTTCCCGCGCGACTACCCCGACTACGCCGCGCACAGCTGGCGGCTGCTGCCATTCGTCTGGTGAAGAGGCACGACCGATGCTCGCGCGCGACCTGCTGCTCGCCATCCTCCACCACCTCGCCTTCCTGTTGCTGACCATGGCCTTGGTGGTCGAGTGGACGCTGCTGCGTGAACCGCCGCACGCGCAGCGGCTGGCGCGGCTGCTGCGCGCAGATGCCGCGTACGGGGTGGCGGCACTGCTGATCCTGGTCGCCGGCGGCCTGCGCGTGCACTACGGGCTCAAGGGCCCGGACTATTACCTGCACAACCCGTGGTTCTGGGCCAAGTTGGGCGTGTTCGCGGCGATCGGGCTGCTGTCGCTGCTGCCCACGCTGCGCCTGCTGCGCTGGCGCCGCATGGCCCGCCTGCAGCCGGGGTTCGTGCCACCACCGCGGCAGGTGGCCGCGCTGCACCGCCTCGTCAGCGTCGAACTGGTCCTGCTAGCACTGCTGTTCGTGCTGGCGGCGACGATGGCGCGGTACGCCATGGTGTGATTGGTATGACCAAATGGGCGGCCCGAGTCTCGCTTGCGGTTGACGTGGCGGGATCTACGGCGATCTAATGGCCGCTCAAGAAGTTCGCCATTCATTATTGGTATGACCAATCGAGTAACGTCGACGTCAAGCGCGGCCGCCGTACCGGTGGCGCGCTGCGGCCAGCGCGATGCGCCGCCAGCGACTGCCACGTCGGGGCCTGACGGCGGCCGCGTCAGCGATCGCGTCGCCGCGCAACTGCGCGCGCTGATCGCAGAACGCGGGTTGCAGCCCGGGCAGCGCCTGCCGGCCGAACGCGCGCTGGCGCTGGAACTGGGCGTATCGCGCACCGCCTTGCGCGAGGCGATCGCCCAGCTCGCCAGCCAGGGATTGCTGCGCGCCCGCGTCGGCGGCGGCACCTACGTGCAGCGCCCGCACACGCCCGAGGACCAGGTGATCGCGCCGCTGCAACCGTTCCTGCCGCTGCTGCAGGGCGATCCCGAATACCGCTTCGACGTGCTGGAAACCCGCCACGCGCTGGAAGGCGCCACCGCCTGGCATGCCGCGCTGCGCGCCACCGACGCCGACCGCGCGCGCATCGCCGCGGCGTTCGAGGCGATGCTGCAGGCGCATGCGCAGGGCGATGCGGCCGCCGAAGCGCGCGCCGACGCCGATTTCCACCTGGCCATCGCCGAGGCCGCGCACAACCGCGTGCTGCTGCAGGTGATGCGCGGGCTGTTCGACCTGCTGCAGACCAACATCTCGCAGAGCCGGCACAAGCTGTTCCAGTCGCCGCGCACCTTCGCCCCGCTGCTGGCGCAGCACCGCGCGCTGCACGACGCGATCCTGGCCGGCGAGCCGGAACGCGCGCGCGACGCCGCGCACGCGCATCTGGCCTTCGTGCACACCGCGCTGCGCAGCCTCGACGAAGACGAAGCGCGTCGCGCGCGCGCCTCCCGCCTCCCCTCCCCTCCCGACACCCCGCGCCGATGATTATTTCCGCCGCTTCCGACTACCGCGCCGCCGCCCAGGCGCGGCTGCCGCCGTTCCTGTTCCACTACATCGACGGCGGCGCCTATGCCGAGCACACGCTGCGGCGCAACGTCGCCGACCTGGCCGACATCGCGCTGCGCCAGCGGGTGTTGCGCGACATGGCCGCGCTGAACCTGGAAACCGAGCTGTTCGGCGAGCGCCTGGCGTTGCCGCTGGCGCTGGCCCCGGTCGGGCTGACCGGCATGTACGCGCGCCGCGGCGAGGTGCAGGCCGCGCGCGCGGCGGCGGCCAAGGACGTGCCGTTCACCCTGTCCACGGTGTCGGTGTGCCCGATCGAGGAAGTGGCGCCGGCGATCGAGCGGCCGATGTGGTTCCAGCTGTACGTGCTCAAGGACCGCGGCTTCATGCGCAACGCGCTGGAGCGGGCCAAGGCCGCCGGCGTGACCACGCTGGTGTTCACCGTGGACATGCCCACGCCCGGCGCGCGCTACCGCGACGCGCACTCGGGCATGAGCGGGCCGAACGCGCCGCTGCGGCGCATGCTGCAAGCGGTGACCCATCCGCGCTGGGCCTGGGACGTGGGCCTGCTGGGGCGGCCGCACGACCTGGGCAACATCTCCGCCTACCGCGGCAATCCGACCGGGCTGGCCGACTACATCGGCTGGCTCAGCGCGAACTTCGACCCGTCGATCTCGTGGAAGGACCTGGAGTGGATCCGCGAGTTCTGGACCGGGCCGATGGTCATCAAGGGCATCCTGGACCCGGACGATGCGCGCGATGCGGTGCGCTTCGGCGCCGACGGCATCGTGGTCTCCAACCATGGCGGACGCCAGCTCGACGGCGTACTGTCCAGTGCGCGCGCGCTGCCGGCGATCGCCGACGCGGTGAAGGGCGAGCTGAAGATCCTGGCCGATTCCGGCATCCGCAGCGGCCTGGACGTGGTGCGCATGCTCGCGCTCGGCGCCGACGCGGTGCTGCTCGGCCGCGCCTTCGTCTATGCGCTGGCCGCGGCCGGCCAGGCCGGAGTGGAGAACCTGCTGACCCTGGTGGAGAAGGAGATGCGGGTGGCGATGACGCTGACCGGCGCCAAATCGATCGCGGCGATCTCGCGCGATTCGCTGGCGCGGGTGACCCGCGAAAACACGGTGTCGCCGTAGGGCAGCGCGCGGCATGAACGCTATGGACACCGAAGCACGCCTGCTGCGCCAGCTGCGCGATGCGGTAGGCCGGCGCCACGTCCTGGTCGGCGACCGGGCGACGCGGCGCTTCCGCAAGGGCTATCGCTTCGGCGAGGGCCGGGTGCTGGCAGTGGCGCGCCCGGGCACGCTGCTGGAACTGTGGCGCGTGCTGCAGGCCGTGGTGGCCGCGGACCGCATCGTCATCGTGCAGGCCGCCAACACCGGCCTCACCGGCGGCTCGACCCCGGACGGCGACGACTACGACCGGCAGATCGTGCTGGTCAGCACGCTGCGCCTGCGCGGCGTGCAGTTGCTGCACGACGGCCGCCAGGTGGTGTGCCTGCCGGGGGCCACCCTGGATGCGCTGGAACGGCGGCTGCAGCCGCTGCAGCGCGAGCCGCATTCGGTGATCGGTTCCTCGTGCATCGGCGCCTCGGTGCTGGGCGGGGTGTGCAACAACTCCGGCGGCGCACTGGTGCGGCGCGGCCCGACCTACACCCAGCTGGCGCTGTTCGCGCAGCTCGGCGCCGACGGCCAGTTGCGGCTGGTGAACCATCTCGGCATCGCGCTGGGCGAAACGCCCGAGCAGATCCTGACCCGGCTGCAGGCCGGCGACTACGCCGCGGCCGACGTCGTCGACGACCCTGCCCGCGCCGCTTCCGACCCGGACTACGCCGCGCACGTGCGCGACGTGGACGCGGACACGCCGGCGCGCTTCAACGCCGACCCGGCACGGCACTACGAGGCCTCCGGCTCGGCCGGGCGGCTGTGCGTGTTCGCGGTGCGGCTGGACACGTTCCCGCGCGAGGACAGCACGGTCTTCTACATCGGCAGCAACGCCACCGACGACCTGACCGCGCTGCGCCGCGGCCTGCTCACCGCCTTCGCGCAGCCGCCGATCAGCGGCGAGTACCTGCACCGCGACGCGTTCGACATCGGCGCGCGCTATGGCAAGGATACCTTCCTGCTGATCGACCGCTTCGGCACCGGCGCGGTGCCCAGGGCGTTCGCGCTGAAGAGCCGCGTGGACGGCTGGTGCGAGGCACTGGGCCTGCCCGGCTTGGCCGACCGCGCACTGCAGGCGCTGACCGATCGCTTGCCGGACCACCTGCCGCCGCGGCTGCGCGCCTACCGCGATCGCTTCGCGCATCACCTGCTGCTGCGCGTGTCCGCGACCGACGCGGCCGCGACCGATGCGTTCCTCGCCGCCCACTTCGCCGATCGCGACAGTGGCGCCTACTTTCGCTGCGATGCCGACGAGGGCCGCAAGGCCTTCCTGCACCGCTTCGCCGTGGCCGGCGCGGCGGTGCGCTACCGCCAGGTGCATCGCGACACGGTCGCCGACATCGTCGCACTGGACGTGGCGCTGCGCCGCAACGATCGCCAGTGGCAGGAAACGCTACCGCCGGAACTGGAGAATGCGTTGCTGGGCAAGCTCTACTACGGCCACTTCTTCTGCCACGTGTTCCACCGGGACTATCTGGTGCGCAAGGGCCACGATCCGCTGGCGATCGAGCATGCGATGTGGACGCTGCTGGACCAGCGCGGCGCCGAATACCCGGCCGAGCACAACGTCGGCCACCTGTACCGCGCCAAGCCGGCGCTGGCGGCGTTCTACCGCGCGCTGGACCCGACCAACAGCTTCAACCCGGGGATCGGCCAGACGCCGAAGGGCAAGCATTGGCGGGCCTGCGGTGGCGCGCATGAGGAGCCGGCGGCACGTTAGGCATGCGTCATGCGCGGCGCATTGGCGATGGGACTCGGTTGTGTTGCGACCGCGTTTCCCATGGATGTCTTAGCGCCATAGCCACTTCATCTTCCTGTCGCGGCTGAAGCCGCTCCTACAGTACATCCTACGCGCGAGCGGCAAGTTCCTCGTGGGAGCGACTTCAGCCGCGACGCGCGAAGCGATGGAGGTACTGCGACCGGACCGCGTCGGGACTGAAGTCCCTCCCACAGTGCGCCCAGCGAACACGCCACAAGTTCCTGCTCCTGTAGGAGCGGCTTCAGCCGCGACGAACGAAGCCGGCATCTTGGCGGTTTTGTTTGTCTGTCGCGCTGAAGCCGCTCCTAAAATGCACTCTGCACGCAAGCCGCAAGCTTCTTGTGGGAGCGACTTCAGTCGCGACGAGCGGAGCGATGGAGGTACTGCGACCTGACCGCGTCGGGACTGAAGTCCCTCCCACAGTGCGCCCAGCGAACACGCCACAAGTTCCTGCTCCTGTAGGAGCGGCTTCAGCCGCGACGAACGAAGCCGGCATCTTGGCGGTTTTGTTTGTCTGTCGCTCTGAAGCCGCTCCTACAATGCACTCTGCACTCTGCACTCTGCACTCTGCACGCAAGCCGCAAGCTTCTTGTGGGAGCGACTTCAGTCGCGACGAGCGAAGCGGTGGAGGTGCCGCGACGGACCGCGTCGGGACTGAAGTCCCTCCCACAGTGCACCCAGCGAACGCGCCGCAGGTCCCTGCCCCCGTGCGCGCTTGCGATGCGACGGCAGCAGCACAGATCCGCTCAGTGGCCGCATCACGTCCCCGGCAAACGCTGCCGCAGCGCGTCCATCTCCTTCCATGGATGCTCGCGCAGGCGCGCGGCGCGTTGCAGTGCCTTGGCCAGCGGGAATACCTGCGGCGAGGCGATCCGCGCCAGTTCCTCCCAGCGCAGCGGCACCGCCACGGTGGCGTGCTCACGCGCGCGCAGCGACCACGAGCAGACGCTGGTGTTGCCGCGGCCGTTGCGCAGCCAATCGATGAAGATCACCCCGTTGCGCTTGGCCTTGCTCATCGTGGCCACATAGCGCTCGGGCGCGGAGGACGCCAGCGCCTGGGCGAAGGCTTCGCAGAAATCGCGCGCCTGCTCCCAGTCCGCGCCGGGCACGATCGGCACCACCACGTGCAGGCCCTTGCCGCCGGACAGGCGCACGAAGCTCTCCAGCCCGGTCTCGCGCAGGCGCGTACGGATCTCGCGCGCGGCGGCCTTGATCTGCGTCCAGCTCACGCCCTCGCCCGGGTCCAGGTCGAATACCAGCCGGTCCGGGTGCTCGGGATCGTCCACGGTCGAACCCCAGGGATGCAGCTCCAGGGTGTTCATCTGCACCAATTCCAGCAGGCCGGCCAGATCGTCGATGTACAGGTAGTCCTCGGTGCCGCTCTTCTGCTTCAGCGCGATCGCATGCACGTGCTGGCCCAGCGCGCGGTTGTTGTGCTTCTGGAAGAAGCATTCGCCACCGGCGCCATCGGGGCAGCGCAGCAACGACAGCGGACGCCCGGCGACTTCCTGCAGTACCCACGGCGCAATGGCGCGGTAGTAGTCGGCGACCTCGCCCTTGCTGATGCCGGCGGACGGATACACCACGCGCTCTGGATGGGTGATGACGACCGCGGCAGCCGCGGCGTCGTTGCTGGCGGAGGAAGCGGCCTTCTGCGCCGCAGCGCTTGCGCGTGGCGCCGGCATGGCGCTCGTCGGTTTGCGCTTGGCGGCGTCGCTTTTCGCAGCATCGTCTTTCGAAGTGGTGCTGCGTTTCGTCGGCTTGGCCGATTCACGCGCGGCAGGCGCGGCCTTCTTCGCCGAGGAAGCTGCGTTCTGCGTTGCAGCGCTTGCGCGTGGCGCCGGCTTGGCGCTCGCCGGTTTGCGCTTGGCGGCGCCGCTTTTCGCAGCATCGTCTTTCGAAGTGGCGCTGCGTTTCGTCGGCTTGGCCGATCCACGCGCGGCCGGCGCGGTCTTCTTCGCCGATGCCGCCGTGCGCGCCGCCACGGCACGGCTGCCCTGGGCTGCCGCCGGCGGTGGCGCACGATCGCCGCCCAGATCCTGCAGCGGCTTGTCCTCGCGCAGGCGCTTGAACGCGGCCTGGCGCAACAAACCTTCCTTGGCCCAGCCGCGGAAGGCGACTTCTGCCACCAACTGCGGCCGCACCCAATGCACGCTGCGCCGCGGGAATGGCGCATGCGCGGGAATGTCCACCACCTCCTGCTCGCTGTGCAACGCCTGCAGCTGCGCAAGCAGGCGCCGCAGGCCGGATGCGTCGAAGCCGGTGCCGACGCGGCCGACATAGCGCAGCCCGCCATCGCTGCGCTGCGCCAGCAGCAGCGAGCCGAAGCCGCTGCGCGCGCCCTTGGGATCGGTATAGCCGACGATGACGAAATCGTCGCTGTTCTCGTGCTTGGTCTTGACCCAATCGCCGCCGCGGCCGCCGTGATAGCGCGCGTCCGCTCGCTTGCTGACCACGCCCTCGTAGCCCTTCGCCGCCGCCGCGGCGAACACCTCCGGGCCACGGCCGAGCACGTGGTCGCTGTAGGCCAGTACACCCGGCGTGTCGCCGAGCAGCTGCCGCAACAAGTGCTTGCGCTGCAGCAGCGGAACCTCGCGCAGGTCCACGCCGGCCACGCCGAGCAGATCGAATACCAAGTAGCGCAGCGGCTGCTTGGAGCTGCCCTCGATGACCCGTTGCAAGGCGGAGAAATCGCTGCGGCCATCGGCATCGAGTACCACCAGCTCGCCGTCCAGCCGCGCCTCGCTCACCGGCAAGGCCTGCACCGCGTGCGCGACCTCGGGAAAGGTGCCGGTCCAGGCCTGGTCGTTGCGCGAGCGCAGCGTCGCCCGGCCGGCGTCGAGATCGGCGAGCAGGCGGTAGCCGTCCCACTTGATCTCGTGCAGCCATTGCGCGCCATCGGGGGCGCGATCGCGCAGCAGGGTCAGCTGTGCACGCTCGCCTGGCGGACACGGGCGATCGCGCGCACCGTCCAATGCCAGCGCGCGCTTGCGCCAGGCCGCATCGCTGCGCCGCGGCCGCGCGGCCGACGGGGCGACAGCGCGGGCAGACGTTGCTGGGGCTGCCTCGCGTGCCGGCCTGGAAGCCTTGCCGACCTTGCTGGCCTTCGTTGGCTTGGCGGTCTTGGCCACGCGCTTCGGCGCAGGCGCGGGGACCGGCTCCGCCAGCAGGGCATCGGCATCGCGATCGGCAGCGAACGCGTCGTCGCGCTTGATCAGCAGCCACTGCGGCTGCTTGCCGCGCAACGCGGTGCGCACCAGTTTCCAGTTGCCGTTGAGGCGCTCGCCGTGCAACACGAAATCCAGCTTGCCGGCGGCGATCGCGGCCAGCGGCTCGCCGTCGCACGACCAGGTGCCGTGGTCGAATACATCGACATGGCCGGCGCCGTAATGGCCTTCGGGAATATCGCCGGCGAAGCCGGCGTAGGACAGCGGATGATCCTCCACCTGCACCGCCAGGCGCTTTTCGCCGACGCGCAGCGACGGGCCCTTCGGCACCGCCCAGCTCTTCAGCACGCCGTCGGCTTCCAGGCGGAAATCGTAGTGGCGCGAGCTGGCGTGGTGCAGCTGCACGACGAAGATCGGCCGCTGCGACGGCGCCGCGGCGCCGTCGTCGGCCGGTTCCGGGGTCGCGCCGAAGCGGCGTTTGCGGGCGTACTCGCGCAGCGTCATCGCAGCCTACCCCGCCTTGCGCCGCGCCGGCGCCTTGCGCGCGGCCGCTTTCGCCGGCTTGGCCTTGGCCGCGGATTTCGCGGCGGATTTCGCCGCGGGCTTGGCCGCCTTTTTCGCCGCTTTCTTGGCCGGCTTCTTCGCGGTCTTGCTCACCGGCACCGCCTCCTCCGCTTTTTTCGCCGGGGTGCGGCGCTTGGCGTCCAGGCTCTTCTGCAGCAGCGACATGAAATCGACCACGTTGGTCGTGGCGTCCTCGCGGTGCGGCGCGTCGGCCTCGTCGTCCACCTGCGCGGTGCCCTCCTGCGCCTTGATCCGCTTCTGGATCACCGCCTGCAGGCGCTCGCGGAATTCGTCGTGGTAGGACGCCGGATCCCACGTGCCGGACATCGAGTCGATCAGTTGCGCGGCCATCTCGGTTTCCTTGGCGCTGATCCGGTAGTCGGCGGCCTTGCCGCTGGGCAGCGTGTAGTCGTCCAGCGCGACCAGTTCCTGCGGATAGCGCAGCAGGATCAGCACCAGCGCATCTTCCTGCGGCATCACCGCCGACAGGTATTCGCGGGTGCGGATCACCACCCGCGCAATGCCGACCTTGCCGGTGGCGCGCAGCGTCTCGCGCAGCAGCACATAGCCCTTCTCCGCCTTCTTGCCCGGCACCAGCACGTAGGGCTTCTCGAAATAACGCAGGTCGATGTCGGCGGCGTCGACGAAGGCTTCCACCTCCACCGTCTCGTGGCTTTCCGGTGCGGCCGAGGCGATGTCCTTCTGCTCGACCACCACATAGTTGCCCTTGCTGTACTCGAAGGCCTTGACGATGTCCTTCCACGGCACCTCTTCGCCGGTGTCGGCGTTGACCCGCTCGAAGCGGATCGGGCGCTTGTCGCGCGCATCGAGCATGCGGAAGTGCAGGTCGACCCGGCGTTCGCCGGACATCAGCGAGACCGGCACGTTGAGCAGGCCGAAGGACAGGGTGCCGGTCCAGATCGGGCGCGCCATCAGTGCGCCTCCATGCGTAGTGCCGACGCCGGCAGATGGTCCAGCGCCTGCCACGCATCCTCGATCACCGGCCGAGCCTGGCGCCAATCCAGCTGCGATTCGCCGCGGACCTGTTCCCAGTGCGCGGCCAGTTCGCCGTCGGTGTCGGCCATGGGCGCGCGCGGCCAGCCGCCGGCGTGGGTGCGCAGCGCGAACGCATAGGCCGGGCACAGGTCGCGCCATGGGGTGCCGTGGCGATCGCGGCGCTGGCGATAGTCGGCCAGGCTGTACTGGCGGTAGTCCGCTGCGTCGTGCGGGCGCGGACTTGCCGGGTCGGGACCGTGCAGCGGCGCGGCCGGCAACGGATCCAGGTGGGCATTGAACAGCAGCGGATCGGGGCGGGCGCTGGGGCACATGGCGAAAGCTCCGGAAGGCATCGGCGGCATGGGGATGGGCAGCAGTAGCGCCGGTGCCGTTAGCCGTTCGTGACAATCGTGTGGACGCATTGCGATTCGCAGTGGCTTCACCGGCAACGCGCTGCACTGTCCGCACGTTCCCCACCCCCTACAGGAGGAATCGGCCATGGCCACACCCACCGACCCGCTGCGTCGCAACGAACCGGTTCCCGGCGAACAACGCGGCAAGCGCGATGCCCAGGACCGCGAGGATCGCGGCGCCGGCGATCGCCCGCAGACCATCGTCGAACACGAACCTCGCACCGGCGAGGACCGGGCGGCGCCCGACACGGCGCCGGAGCCGGCCAGCGCCGAGCACGCGCACAAGCACCATGCCGACGCCAATCAGGACGAAGCGCTGGAAGAGACCTTCCCGGCCAGCGACCCGGTGTCGCCGTTCGTGCCGTCCAAGGCGCCGTAGGCCACGGCTGCCCTGCTGCCCTTGTAGGAGCGGCTTCAGCCGCGACCGGGTGCATGGATCGATGGATCCTGTCGCGGCTGAAGCCGCTCCTACAGAGAGCCGTTCGCCCCGTTACACCTTCCCCGCTGCCTGCAGCGCGGCGTATTCCTCGTCGCCGAACAGCCGCGAGCGCACCAGGAAGCGTACGCCCTCGCCGTTCTCCAGCGAAAACATGCCGCCGCGCCCGGGCACCACGTCGATGATCAGCTGGGTGTGCTTCCAGTAATCGAACTGCGAGGCGCTGATGTAGAACGGCGCGCCGCCGATCTCCCCCAGTTGCACGTCGCGGTCGCCGACGATGAAGTCGTCCTGCGGATAGCACATCGGCGAGGAACCGTCGCAACAGCCGCCCGACTGATGGAACAGCAACGGCCCATGCCGCGCGCGCAGCGTGTCGATCAGCTGCAGCGCCGGCAACGTCGCCAGCACCTGCAGCGGTACACCGGAGGCCGGCGCGGCGGCGTCCATCAGGCCGCCATGTCCAGCACGATGCGGCCTTCGATCTTGCCCGCGTGCATGCGCGCGAACACGTCGTTGATGTTGTCCAGCGTGTCGGTGGCCACGGTCGCGGCGACCTTGCCCTGCTCGGCGAAGTCCAGCGATTCCTGCAGGTCCAGGCGGGTACCGACGATGGAGCCGCGCACGGTCACGCCGTTGAGCACCATGCCGAAGATGTCCAGCGGGAACTGGCCCGGCGGCAAGCCGTTCAACGACACCGTGCCGCCGCGGCGGACCATGCCGATCGCCTGCTCGAACGCCTTCGGCGACACCGCGGTGACCAGGGCGCCGTGCGCGCCGCCGATCTCCTTCTTCAGGTAGGCCACGGGATCGGTGCTCAGCGCATTCACCGTCACCGTGGCGCCCAGGCGCCGGGCCAGCGCCAGCTTGGCGTCGTCCACGTCCACCGCGGCCACGTTCAGGCCCATCGCCTTGGCGTATTGCACCGCCATGTGGCCGAGCCCGCCGATGCCGGAGATCACCACCCAGTTGCCGGGCTTGGTGTCGGTGACCTTCAGGCCCTTGTACACGGTGACGCCGGCGCACAGGATCGGCGCGATCTCGACGAAGCCGATGTTTTTCGGCAAATGGCCGACGTAGTTGGCGTTGGCCAGCGCGTACTCGGCGAAACCGCCGTTGACCGAATAGCCTGAATTCTGCTGCGCCTCGCACAGCGTCTCCCAGCCGCCCAGGCAGTGCTCGCAATGCCCGCAGGCCGAATACAGCCACGGAATGCCGACCCGGTCGCCTTCCTTGACGTGGTCGACGCCGGCACCGACCGCGACCACGTGGCCCACGCCCTCGTGGCCGGGAATGAACGGCGGGTTCGGCTTCACCGGCCAGTCGCCCTCGGCCGCGTGCAGGTCGGTATGGCAAACGCCGCAGGCTTCGATCTTGACCAGGATGTCGCCGGCCTGCGGCCGCGGCACCTCCACTTCCTCGATCGTCAGCGGCTTGCCGAATTCGCGCACCACGGCGGCCTTCATTGTCTTGTCCATCGAAACGCTCCTGTGGAAAACGGTGACGTCACCATCGCGCGTCCGGCGACGGGGTGCCTTGATCCAGATCAGTTGGACGCGGGGAACAGGAACGGCGGCGGCAAGTACGCCGCCGCCCTGCCCCGCGCCGCGCTCAGAAGAAGCCCAGCGCCTTCGGCGAGTAGCTGACCAGCAGGTTCTTGGTCTGCTGGTAGTGGTCGAGCATCATCTTGTGGTTCTCGCGGCCGATGCCCGACTGCTTGTAGCCACCGAACGCGGCATGCGCCGGATAGGCGTGGTAGCAGTTGGTCCACACCCGTCCGGCCTGGATCGCGCGGCCCATGCGGTACAGCCGCGACGCATCGCGGCTCCACACGCCGGCACCCAACCCGTACAAGGTGTCGTTGGCGATCGCCAAGGCGTCGGCCTCGTCCCTGAACGTGGTCACCGAGACCACCGGCCCGAAGATCTCTTCCTGGAACACGCGCATCTTGTTGTGGCCCTTGAACACCGTCGGCTTGACGTAGAAGCCGCCGGCCAGCTCGCCGTCCAGCGCGTTGCGTTCGCCGCCGATCAGCACTTCGGCGCCTTCCTGCTTGCCGATGTCGATGTAGGACAGGATCTTCTCCAGCTGCTCGCTGGAGGCCTGCGCGCCGACCATGGTGTTGGGATCCAGCGGATTGCCCTGCTTGATCGCGGCCACGCGCTTGAGCACCTTCTCCATGAATTTGTCGTAGATCGATTCCTGGATCAGCGCGCGCGACGGGCAGGTGCATACCTCGCCCTGGTTGAAGGCGAACAGCACGAAGCCTTCGATCGCCTTGTCGAGGAAATCGTCGTCCTCGGCCATCACGTCGGCGAAGAAGATGTTCGGCGACTTGCCGCCCAGCTCCAGCGTCACCGGGATCAGGTTCTGGCTGGCGTACTGCATGATCAGCCGCCCGGTGGTGGTCTCGCCGGTGAAGGCGATCTTGGCGATGCGCGGATTACTGGCCAGCGGCTTGCCCGCTTCCAGGCCGAAGCCGTTGACCACGTTGAGCACGCCCGGCGGCAGCAGGTCGCCGATCACTTCCATCAGCACCAGGATCGAGGCCGGGGTCTGCTCGGCCGGCTTCATCACCACGCAGTTGCCGGCCGCCAACGCCGGGGCGAGTTTCCAGCACGCCATCAGCAGCGGGAAGTTCCACGGGATGATCTGCCCGACCACGCCCAGCGGTTCGTGGAAGTGGTAGGCGATGGTGTCGCTGTCGATCTCGGAGATGCCGCCTTCCTGCGCGCGGATGGCGCCGGCGAAGTAGCGGAAGTGGTCGGCGCACAGCGGCACGTCGGCGTTGAGCGTCTCGCGCAGCGGCTTGCCGTTGTCCCAGGTTTCGGCATAGGCCAGCAGCTCGAGGTTCTGTTCGATGCGGTCGGCGATCTTCAGCAGCGCGTTGCTGCGCTCGGTGGCCGAAGTCTTGCCCCAGGCGTCCTTGGCCGCGTGCGCGGCGTCCAGCGCGGCCTCGATGTCCTGCGCGTCGGAGCGCGCCACCGAGGTGAACACCTTGCCGGTGATCGGCGTGCTGTTGTCGAAGTAGCGGCCACTCTTGGGTTCCACCCATTGCCCGCCGATGAAATTGCCGTAGCGCGACTTGAAGATGGACTGCGGATCGGTGGCATGCGGCTTGGCGGTGGTGACGGCGTTCATCGGTGTCTCCTGCGGCGGTGGGAAAGGGATGGGACACGCCCATCCAGGTACGCGGTAAGCGCAAGAGCGATGCCAGGTTTTCGCTGTTGCGCCGCGTCATGGCCGCGCGCCGCGGCCGCTCGACGCGGCGTCTGTTTTCCTGCTGCAGCGCGTCACGCGTGCCGATTGCATGCGGGCGACGGATGTGGTGTTTATCGGAACACCTGTCCCAACACCTGTCGCAATTTGCGACAGCGGAGCCGTCATGGCGCAACAGCCATCGCAGCAGCAACTCGGCCACGCGCGCCGGATCTTCTTCGAACGCGGCGGCGCGCCGGTCGGCCAAGTGCCGGACACCATCCTGCAGTCGTGGCAGCGCTGCCAGCGCCTGGGCCTGGCGGCGCAGGGCACGCCGCCGATCGAGCCGGTCAGCGCGCCGCGCCTGCGCGAATTGCGCGAGGCGCACGAACGCCTGTGGCGGCTGGCCCGCGCCGAACTGGAAGGCCTGGCCGGCGATGCCGCCGCCACCGGCAGCATCGTGCTGCTGACCGACGAGGCCGGCTGGATCCTCGACGCCGAAGGCAGCCCGCGCTTCCTCGACAAGGCCGGGCGCGTGGCGCTGATGCCGGGCGCGTGCTGGAGCGAGACCCAGGTCGGCACCAACGCGATCGGCACCGCCATCGTCGAGAGCCGCTCGGTGGAAGTGCGCGGCGGCGAGCATTACTTCGCGCCGCACCAGATCCTCAGCTGCGCCGCGGTGCCGATCTTCGATCCCTACGGCCAGCTGGCCGGCGTGCTGGACATTTCCGGCGACGCCAGCGTGCAGCACATGCACGCGCTGGGACTGGCGCGGATGGCGGTGGCCAGCATCGAACACCGCTATTTCGACGACGGCATCGCCGATTGCGAACTGCTGCGCGTGCACCACGATGCGGCGCTGCTCGGCACGGCGCGCGAAGGCCTGCTCGCGTTCCGCAACGGCAAGCTGGTCGCGGCCAACCAGGCCGGCTTGCGCCTGTTCGGGCTGGAGCGGCACGACCTGGGCCGCGCGCCCTACGCGGCCTTGTTCGAAGAGCCGCTGTCGCGGCTGCGCCAGCAGGGCAGCGTGTTTGACCTGCAGGGCCGCGCCCTGCACGGGCGCGTCGACAGCATCGGCGACGCACGGCCGCGGCGGCGTTCGCAGCAGCCGCCGATCACCGTGTCCGCGGCCACGCGCGCGCAGCACGGCGCCGATGCGCCGCTGTTCGATGCCGCGCAGGAGCTGGCGCTGGAACGCGCGCGGCGCGTGCTCGATGCGCAGTTGCCGGTGCTGGTGCAGGGCGAGACCGGCACCGGCAAGGAAGTGTTCGCGCGCGAACTGCATCGGCGCAGCGCGCGCGCCGGCAAGCCGTTCGTCGCGGTCAACTGCGCGGCGCTGCCGGAAGGCCTGATCGAAGCCGAACTGTTCGGCTACGAGGACGGCGCCTTCACCGGCGCGCGCAAGCACGGCAGCCCCGGCCTGCTGCGCCAGGCCGACGGCGGCGTGCTGTTCCTGGACGAAATCGGCGACATGCCGCTGGCCCTGCAGCCGCGGCTGCTGCGCGTACTGCAGGAACGCGAGCTGCTGCCGCTGGGCGGCGGAAAGCCGGTGAAGCTGGATTTCGCGCTGATCTGCGCCACCCATCGCGACCTGGACGAGGCGATGGCCGAGCGCCGTTTCCGCCCCGACCTGTACTACCGCATCGCCCATCACAGCGTGCAGATTCCGGCGTTGAGCGCGCATCCGGACCGGCGCGCCCTGGTGCAGGAACTGTGGGCGCGGGTAGGGCAGGGTCGGCGCCTGACCGACGCGGCGCTGGCCACGCTCAGCGCCTATCCGTGGCCGGGCAACCTGCGCCAGCTGGTGGCCTGCCTGCGCACCCTGGTCGCACTGAGCGACGCCGGCGCGGTGGTGGACGTCGATGCATTGCCGGCCTATCTGCCCGGCGCGGCGCGCGGCATGCGCGCGGCCGGCGGCGACGCGGTGCCGGGGCAGGGCGGATCGCACGGCCAACGGCCGGCGATGCCGGCGAGCACCGCGTCGCACGCGACCGACCTGGACAGCCTCGCCCTGGCGGCGATGCGCGAGGCGCTGGATGCCTGCGGCGGCAACATCGCCCGCGCCGCGCGCCAGCTTGGCGTCAGCCGTAGCACGCTGTACCGCAGGCTCGGACTCGGAACGCGTTGAGCGATTGCGCAGCCGCCAGCGGCGGTGCAGGCAGGATCGCGAACGGCAACGTCTTGCCTCCGGTGTAGCGTCCGCTCCGCTGCATCCGCATGTCGCCGCGGGTTCGGCTCCGTGCGGGCGCTGGCGGGGAGCGATTCGCATCGCTCCCCGCCACACGCGCCATCACAGCGACCGCGCCGACCCGCTCGCCTCGCCGGCGCACGCGCATCGGCATGGCGGCGGCCGTCAGTCGTAGCCGTTGTTCAGGCAGGGCGAACTCTGCGGCGTCAGCACGCTGAAGTTGTCCGCGTACAGGGCGATGACGCAAGTCGCCGGTGCGTCGCTCTGCAGGTAGTTGCACTGCTTGCTGTTGCGGCTGCGCGACACGTTGCCCATCTGGAACGACAGGCTCCAATTGTCGTTGGAACCGGTCTGCGCCTCCAGCTTCACCGGTGCGATCGACGCGCCGGGCGCCAGCGACGTGGCCACCGCGGTGTTGACGAAATTTCCGCAGGTGTGTTTCACGCTGACATTGGTGATGGTCTGGCCGGTTCCGTTGACGACGGCGAACGTGCCTTGGTACAGGGTGGCGCTGACGCCTTCGGCCAAGGCGGGTTTGTTGGCCTTTTCGCTGGCCGTGCTGGTGGCGGTGCTGTTTTCGTCCATGGTGAAGCTCCTGCTGTCAGGACATGGGTGGACTTGCCGGATGTGGGGGTTTTCATACCGTAGCGCTTGCGCGGATGCCGTCGCCAGCGCGGCTGGCGGCATTCGTAGACAGCTGCAGCGCGTTTCGTAGACGCTTGCGGCACGCGGCGCGGCGGCGTTTTTCGGGCATCGGACTGGCGCTCCGCGCGCTTGCATTCCAAGCGACGGCAGCCGGCTCTCCGGATGCGTGGCAGCGGCCATCCGTAGCACGGCCGCTACGGCGGCGCGGATGCCGCAGGTGCGGCGCCATGCGCTTGCGCAGCGCGACGAACGTCGCTCCGAATCTGCCTCCGGGTGGCTTCGGCCTGCGCCTTGATCGCCGACGACGCGGCGGGATTGGACGTGGCGAACGTCGCCAGCTGCAACGCCAGCTCCGGGTCCATCAGCCGCAGCAGGCCCAGCGCATTGCCTTGCCGCACGGGATCGCCCGAGGTGATGTCGGCATAGAACAGTTCGACATACTTGCTCTGCAGCGTGCGCGCGAATTCCTCCTGCTTGTCTTCGACGCTGAGTCTGGCCAGCGCCAGTTGCCCTGCGGAAATCTTGTCGGCGGCGGCATTGCCGTAGAACCCCAGGACCGCGATCGCCAGCGGCGCCAGCGTCTTTTCCATGATCCAGAAGAAGCGCTCGGCCGGGGTCCTGTCTGCCTTGAGCATCTGCTTGAGGCGAGCGATATCGGCCAGCAACCGATCGAGTTTGTCTTCCACGGCAAGGTCTCGGCGAAGTCGGCGCCTGCATGGGCCATCCATGCAGCGGCACCCGTCGCGACGGCATTCCACGCGGCATGCCGGCCGCGGAAGCGGGCTTGCCCGCATGTGGACCGCCGTTCGATCGGTGCTCCTTTCTAAGCGGGGCTAGCGGCTGTTTGTGAAAAACGCACGCCGGCCAAGGTGCGGCACCCTGTGTCCGAGCTCAAGCGGAGCGCGCTCGCCGCTGCTGCAGCATGTCTGCCACTGCACCGGCCTCGCGATCGAGCTGCGCCTGGAACTTGCCGTAGTTGGAAAGATGCAGATGCTGGTAGATCTGTCGCTGCGAATCGGCGAACAGCAGCGGCAACACCGCGCCTGCCGCCGGCTGCGCTGGCAACCAGGCAAACAGCCGCGTGGCACGCATCAGCCGCGCCACGCCTGCCGACACGAACACATGACGCGCGCGCCCATTGCGCATCGCCGCATCGATCATGCGCAGATGCGCGCTGTCCAGATCCGCCGCCACCAACTTGCTGCGCCCGACCGTGGGGACATGCAGCAACTCTACGAAGGAAACCTGCGCCGCTTCCTGTGGAAGGAAGCCCAAGCGCGCGAAACTGCGGTGATAGCGGCGCCCATCGCCGCGATACGCCGGCAGCAGAAACGGATGGTGGACGCCATGGCGCTGCCAGAAATCGGCGCCATCCTGGTGATAGCGCAGCACCTCCGCGAACACCGGACTGGACTCGATGTCCGGCGCATAGTTCGCATCCAGACCAACGAACAGGAATTCCGCATCCCACGGCGCCGCACCTTGGTAGGGGCGGTCGCCGAAGTGCTCGCGCAGCGCAGCGCTTGGATGAAGCTGATACACGACAGCCCCCTAGTCGCGGTGAACCGATGCAATGCGGATGAGCCCAGTCATCATCCCCTCAATGCGCGAAATCCCACTGCACCCCGACCGTATAGCCGCGATCCGGTCCCGGCTCGTAGTAGCGGCCGTTGCTGTCGTTGACGATGACCGAGCCGATGTAAGCGTGATCGAGCGCGTTGTCGATGCGCGCGAAGGTGCGCAGCGCGCCATGCGCGGTGCTCCAGCGGCGCGAGGCCTCCAGGTTCAGCAGCGCATAGCCGGGTGCGGTTTCGGTGGCCAGGTCGTTGGCCACGGTGTCGCCGGCGGCCACCGCTTCGACCGCGAACTGCCACGCGCGCGGCTGCCACTGCCAGCGCGCGAAGAACTGCTGGCGCGGCACCCCGGGCAGGCGCGAACCGGCCGCCACCTGCGCGGTGGGCGTGGCGCAGCCGCTGCTGGCGCAGGTCAGGTAGGCCTGGCGCACGGTGGCCTGCAACCAGGTGTAGGACAGCTGCAGCTGCGCGGCGTCGCCCAGCGGCAGCAGGTAGCTGGCTTCGGCGCCCTGGCGGCGGGTGCGGCCGATGTTGCGGTAGGTGCTGCGGCCATTGGTGTTGCTGGCCACCGCCAGTTCGTCGTCGGTCGTGGCGCGGAACAGCGCCGCTTCCCACGCCGCGCCGGCCTGGTCGCGCCATTTCGCGCCCAGCTCCAGGTTCTCGCTCTTGGCCGCGGACAGGTCCAGCGCCAGGCCGGCGCCACCGTCGTTGCGATAGCCCAGCTCGTTGAAGGTCGGCGTCTCGAAGCCGCGCCCGGCCGAGGCGTAGAAGCGCAGGTCGTCGCTGGCGCGGAACACCACCCCGGCCACCGGCGTGGTCGCCGCATAGTCGGTGCTGCCGCTGTCGTCCGGATTGCGGCCGACGATGTAGGCATCGTCGGAACGGAAGCGCACCTGGCTGTGGCGCAGGCCGGCCAGCAGCGACCAGCGCTCGCTGAACTGCCACCAGGCCTGGGCGAACTGGTCCACGTTCTGTACCTGGTCCTCCTGATCGCGGCGTAGCCGGCCCTTCACCCCCAGCGTGCTGCCGACGAAGTTTTCGTAGCCGGTGCGGTGCTGCTTCTGGCGGTCGGCGTTGGCGCCGACGGTGAACTGGAACGGGCGCCCGGCGAGCTCGCCCTGCCACGCCCAGCGCGCGTCCACGCCGCCGTAGTCGCCGTCCAGGTCGATCAGCCCGCCGGCATGCAGCGGATTGGCCTGCACCGCCACCGGCACCGCCAGGTACTGCTGCACGTCGCGGCGCCCGGCGTAGCCCATCAGCCGCCAGGTCTGCTGGTCCACCTGCTGGGTGAAGATCGCCCCGGCCTGCGCCTGGCGCGTGGACTTGCGCGTATCGAACTGGGTCGCCACCGCGGTGGCCTGCTGCGGATCGGCATGGAACTGGGCGCGGGTCAGGCCCAGCGGATCCTGCGCCCACGGCGCATTGAGGTAGTTCAGCACCAGGTCCAGGCGCCGGCCGGGGGCCAGGTCGAAACCGAACTTGGCGTTGACCGATTCGCGCCGCGCCTGGCTGTGGTCGCGGTAGCCGTCGGTGCGGAAGTGGGTGGCGGCCACGTTATAGTGGACATCGCCTTGCTGGCCCTGCAGCTGCGCCCCGGCGCTATACGTGCCATTGCTGCCGACGGTGCTGCGCAGCCGCCACGGGTCGTCGGGCGCGCCGTCGGCGCTCCACAGTTGCACCACGCCGCCGGAGGAGTTGCCGTACAGCGCCGAGAACGGGCCGCGCAGCACCTCGATGCGCTCGGCGCCGAGCATGTTGAAGTGCGACAGCTGGCCCTGGCCGTCCGGCATCGTCGCCGGGATGCCGTCCAGCAGCAGGCGCACGCCGCGTACGCCGAACGCCGAGCGCGCGCCGAAGCCGCGGATCGACAGTTGCGTGTCCTGCGCATAGTTCTGGCGGTCGCGGGCCAGCAACCCGGGCACGCCGGCCAAGGCCTCGGCGACCTGCACGCCGGTGCGGTTGCTGTCGCCGACGCTGATCGCGGTCAACGACGCCGGCAGGTCGAAATCGTCCACCCCGCTGACCCGTGCGGCCTGCACCTGCACGACCGGCAGGGTGGCGGGATCGGCATCGGCGGCGCAGACGACGGGCGGCAGCCCCGCGGCACACAGGCCGCAGAGCAAGGCAAGAGGATGGCGATTGGGCATGCACGCATCATCGCGCATGCGCCGCCCGGCCGCACGCGGCCTAGGGCCTGTCATCGATTCCCGAGTAGATCGCGTTGGGTCTGTCAGATCGCCAGCCGGTGCTGCGTGGCGCAGCGCCTGACTGGTGGTCGGGTCAAGCCGCGCGGCGCCGGCTGGGGCCTGACAGGCCCGGCCCGCAGGGCCGCTCCTGTGCGCCCTCGGCGCTACGTCATCGCCCGGATGGAACCATTCTCCACGCCTTCTAGTGCTTGCCTCGTGCACGCACACGAGCGGCGCGATCTGCTTGGGGATTGATGACGCGCCCTGGCGCAAAGCCCCGCCACGCAAGGCCTGCGTTTGTTAGGATGGGGCGTTTGACCGCGCCGGCTCCGGTCCCTCCCGGCCCCCACCTTTCGCCACCAAACGAGTACCGCCGTGTCCTTCTTTGCAAACGTGGAACAGGTCCCAGGCGACCCGATCCTGGGCCTGACCGAGGCCTACAACGCCGATCCCCGCCCGACCAAGGTCAACCTGGGCGTGGGCATCTATTACGACGAGAGCGGCCGCATCCCGCTGCTGCGCGCCGTCGAGCAGATCGAGCGACAGCTGGCGCAGGACGCCAAACCGCGCGGCTACCTGCCGATCGACGGCCTGCCGGCGTACGACCTGGCCACGCAGAAGCTGCTGTTCGGCGCCGAGTCGCCGCTGCTGGCCGCCGGCCGCGTCGCCACCTCGCAGACCATCGGCGGCAGCGGCGCGCTGCGCGTGGGCGCGGACCTGCTGAAGAAGCTGCTGTCCACATCGACCATCGCCATCAGCAACCCGAGCTGGGAGAACCACCGCGCGGTGTTCTCGGCCGCCGGCTTCGACGTGGTCGATTACACCTATTTCGATGCGGCCACGCACGGCCTGAACTTCGACGGCATGCTCGCCGACCTGAACAAGCTCGCGCCGGGCACCGTGGTGCTGCTGCATGCCTGCTGCCACAACCCGACCGGCGCCGACCTGACCCAGGAGCAGTGGCGCACGGTCGCCGCGTTGCTGAAGGAACGCAACCTGTTCCCGTTCGTCGACATCGCCTACCAGGGCTTCGACAAGGGCATCGACGAGGATGCCTATGCGGTGCGCCTGCTGGCCGAAGCCGGCATCGACAGCTACGTGGTCGCCAGCTCGTACTCCAAGTCGTTCTCGCTGTACGGCGAGCGCGTCGGCGCGCTGTCGGTGGTCTCGGCCAGCGCGGCCGAGAGCAAGGCGGTGCAGTCGCAGGTCAAGCGCATCATCCGCACCATCTACTCCAGCCCGTCCACGCACGGCGCGGCGCTGGTGGCCGGCGTGCTCACCAGCCCCGAGCTGCGCGCGCTGTGGGAGCAGGAGCTGACCGAGATGCGCGAGCGCATCCACGCGCTGCGCGCCGGCATGGTGCAGAAGCTGGCCGCCCTCGGCGCGCCGGAGTTCGGCTTCATCCAGCAGCAGGCCGGCATGTTCTCCTACTCGGGCCTGAGCAAGGCGCAGGTGGACCGGCTGCGCGAAGAGTTCGGCATCTACGCGGTGGGCACCGGCCGCATCTGCGTGGCCGCGCTGAGCCAGAAGAACCTGGATTACGTGACCCAGGCCGTGGCCACCGTGCACAAGGGCTGAGCGCGCGCGGTACCGCAAAACGAAGCCGGAAGCGCCTGCGCTTCCGGCTTTTTTTGTGCGCCATCACCCCGCCTGTTGTGGGAGGGGCTTCAGCCCCGACGCATGACCTCCTCCGAACGCGCCAAGCTCCATTGCGATGCAGCGCCGCTACACGCCATCGCTCGCCCGCTAATCGAAATCTCATGCAACAGCCGCGACAATAGGCGCCTCCCCCCATGAAAGGCTGCCTGCGCCCATGTCGCGAACCTCGCTGACCCGCTTCCTGATCGAAGAACAGCACGCCGGCCGCATCGGCCCGGAGCTGCGCCAGCTCATCACCATCGTCTCGCGCGCCTGCAAGCGCATCTCCATCGCGGTCAGCAAGGGCGCCCTGGGCGGCGTGCTCGGCGACGCCGGCACCGGCAACGTGCAGGGCGAAGCGCAGAAGAAGCTGGACGTGCTCAGCAACGACATCCTGCTCGAAGCCAACGCCTGGGGCGGGCATTTGGCTGCCTGCGCGTCGGAGGAGATGGACCACAGCCAGCCGGTGCCCGACAAGTATCCCAGCGGCGACTTCCTGCTGCTGTTCGATCCGCTGGACGGCAGCTCCAACATCGACGTCAACGTCTCCGTCGGCACCATCTTCTCGGTGCTGCGCGCGCCGCCCGGCACCGACAAGCCCGGCGACGAACACTTCCTGCAGCCCGGCACCGCCCAGGTCGCCGCCGGCTACTGCATCTACGGCCCCAGCACCATGCTGGTGCTGACCCTGGGCCACGGCACCCACGCCTTCACCCTGGAACGCGAGGAAGGCAGCTTCCTGCTGACCCAGGCCGACATGCGCATCCCCGAAGACACCGCCGAATTCGCGATCAACATGTCCAACCAGCGCCACTGGGAAGCGCCGATGCAGCGCTACGTCGCCGACCTGCTGGCCGGCAGCGAAGGCGCGCGCGGCAAGAACTTCAACATGCGCTGGATCGCCAGCATGGTCGCCGACGTGCACCGCATCCTGACCCGCGGCGGCATTTTCATCTACCCGTGGGACAAGAAGGACCCGGGCAAGGCCGGCAAACTGCGCCTGATGTACGAAGCCAATCCGATGGGCCTGCTGGTGGAACAGGCCGGCGGCGCCGCCAGCACCGGCCGCGAGCGCATCCTGGGCCTGCAACCCGAGCAGTTGCACCAGCGCGTGCCGGTGTTCCTGGGCTCGAAGAACGAGGTGGCCGAGGCGGTGCGGTACCACGTGGAGCATGGCGGGGCGCAGGGCTGAGTCTTCGCTGCGCATTGCCTGGGATGCAACTATTGCATCCCAGGCAATGCGCCGGCGCGCTGCACGTGATGATGCGTTTGCTGGAACAGTTGGCGCCACTTCGCATTCGGCATAATGCGCTATGCGAACGGGACGAGCGCCATGAACTGGAGCAAGGTTTTCAAGTACGCCTGCACGCTGTTGGGCGTGCAATTCGCTCTTGGATTGGCCGAGGGGTTTTTCTTCCCTGAATCCACGACGGACATTGCGTTTCTGCTCCTCGACGCGGCAGTTTCATTCCTCGTATGCACGGCGCTATTTGCTCATCTTTCCGTCCGCCAGCCGGTAAAGCCGCTCACCCATGCCTGGGCCGTACTGTTCCTTCAAGTGGCACTGGCGATGCTGTTCGCGCTGACGCTCAAACGATGGCTGGGCATGCCGTCACCACTTCTGCTGGCTTTGGAATGGCTCGTGCTTGTCTGCGCGCTCCTGGCCGGTAGCGCACTTGGCGCCAACCTGCTGCGGTTCGCCAGGCAGCAAGCGGATGCCTAGGGAGTCACTCGTGCCAGAATCCCTTCGCCGCTAGACTTGCGCGGGTATGCGCCGGGGAGCGCGCATTGGAAGGGCGCCAGCGCGCCAACACCGGTATCAAGGAGAACCACATGCTCGAAAGATTGCGTGCGCTCCTGTTTGGACGGGCAAGTGCCGCTTCATCAGCCAATGCCAACCAGTGGCAAGAGGGCGGCCTGTACGTGACGGAACAGGAACACGGCCGGTTCGTACCGCTCAAGATCCTCAAGCTGGACGCGCAGGGCGTCCACGTCCGCGTCTACAGCAATGTGTACCCGCAACCTCCCGCGCACATCGACGAATCCACCCTGTACATGGCCGGCATGGAACGGCCGAACGATGTCCCGATGGGCATGGGCCATCTGCCGATCTCCATCGCCTCCTTTTCCGGTTGGCAAGCACGCTTCGTCCAGCCGTCCAGGTCGCCGCGGAAGAGCTGGACGGCTACGAGGTCTGGCGCGATGCCGAGGGCGGTTACTTCTAGCATCACGTCCTAGCAGCAGAATTAAGCCGCGCCGCGGAGCGGCGTCGGCTTGAATGAATTGTTAGGGGGCAGGCTCGTCATAGTTGACCGTGACCATGTAGTAGGTCACACCCCTCATGAGTGAAAGAGTTAAGCGAATTAAACACGAATCCGCCTTCCGGTTACGACGGTGGCGCCATTTGAGCCTTGCCACCATCAGCAGCTATTGCCTTGGCAGAATTGGCGAGTGCTTCCAGCGTTTCACCAGAGAGGTCAGCGTTTCTAGCGGGCCGTATAACTTCTTAGAGTGGCGTAGGTCTCTGTCCAGACTTGGGTGGCCTTGGAAAGATCAGCGCCCCTCAAAACTGCGGAGCGCGACTCGCCAGAGATGACCGTCTTTGAGAAGGTCCGAGTTATGCTGGCTCGCATCCAGGGCCGCGCCCGAGTGCGAATATAGCCGAAGGGCGCACTTACACGCCGCCCTGATGTGGGCTCTGCTTAAATGCATTGTTAGCTCCAGGCTGGACGCGGAACCAAGCCTTAGTAGCTGGGGAGAGGGTCATGGAAAGAAATAACGCGGAACCGCCAGCGATTTCGATGGCAGAAAAGACAGCCGCATAGGGCGTGAGTGCGCCATAGAACTCTCTTGTTGGAAAGAATGCAACGTTGATGATTGCACTGGAGAAAGCAATCCAGAATGCATAACGCCATGTCCATTGCTTGCGGCGCATAAACAAAACAACGAGTGACACAAGACCGACGCCCAGTGCTGGAGATAGATACTGCCCGATCCGATCTTCATAGAACGGCGCGATGACCGTGCGTCCGAGAAGGCCAATGATCAGGACGGCACAAGAAATGAGAAGGTGTCGAGGCATGGAAGGAGCTAACGCCTGAATTAAGTCGCGCCGAGAAGCGACGTCGGCTTGGATGAATGGTTAGGTGATAGCGCCAGGAGGTAATGAGAAGCATCGGCCGTGCTCCCCAGCACTGCCGCCGAGCGCCGAGCATGCCACAGATCGCGGTCTTGGAGCTTGCCCGGGGTGCTGGCCACGGGCTATGACCGGGGCTGGAGGCAACAAGCGCAGTGCAGGAACGAAGCCAGACGACGAAGCAGCGGCGATCCGATGGCAGGAGACGGACTTCGCGCCGCAGCCGAGCGCCGAAGCGCCAACCAACTAGCCTGAGACGAAAGCCGCGCCGCCATGCGGCGCCACCACCGAACGCCGCCGGTGTCGGCTTCGCTGTCGCCGTGCACAAATCGATCAGCGGCATCCACCGCCGAGGACTCGTGCCGCACCACGCCAGTAGCCGTACCGCGGCACTCCCCGCATGGCGGGCGGTCCGCGCCGTTGCTACGATGCGATGCCACTTCCCGCGAGCCGCTGTGCCATGAGCCTGCATGTCTGGTGGATGTTCCTGCTGACGGTGTTCGTGTTGTCGGGCACGCCGGGGCCGAACATGCTGCACGTGATGACGCGCAGCGTGCGTTTCGGCGTCCGCCGCAGCCTGCTGGCGATGGCCGGTTGCCTGCTGGCGGTGGTGCTGGTGCTGCTGGCGTCGGCGGCGGGCCTGGGGGCGGTGCTGGACGCGTCGCCGCGCCTGTTCGAGGTGCTGCGCTACGCCGGCGTCGGCTATCTGCTGTGGCTGGGAATCGCCGCCTGGCGCAGCGGGGAGGCGCCGTTGGATCCGCAAGGCGCGCCGTCCCTGGCGGCGTCGCTGTCGCCGCTGCAGCTGTTCCGTGGCGGGCTGGCGATCGGCGTGAGCAATCCCAAGCTGCTGCTGTTCGCCGCCGCGTTCCTGCCCCAGTTCGTCGACAAGGCCCAGCCGCAGTGGCCGCAATTCGCGATCCTGGTGGCCACCTTCGCCGCGTGCGAACTGTTCTGGTACGCGGTCTACGGCCTCGGCGGGCACGGCATCCGCCGCTACCTGTCCCGGCCCGGCCTGCGTCGGCTGTTCGACCGCGTGGTTGGCACCATCTTCATCGGGTTCGGCATCGTGCTATTGCGCTTCCGGCCGCAGTAGCGGACAAGGCCACGGCGCCTGCGCCTGCCCAGGAAGGCAGCATGCAATTTGAAACCGTCCTCCCAGAGAGGGCAGTAGAGAACAGATCGCGATGAACCAGACCGTCTTCCTCATGTTCTTCTTCGCCACGGCGCCGGTCGCGCTGATGCCGAGCGTCATTTCCTGGCTGACCCGGCACCGTTCGCGGCGGCCGATCGTGATCGCCAACCTGGCGCTGTGGGTGCTCATCTTCTTTGCGGCGAGGAGTTTCACGCTCGGCACGTCGAGCAAGTTTCAGCTGCCGACGCTGCTGGCCCTGATCGCGTGGCTGGTGCTGCTCGGCTATTCGATTCGTGGCAGTTCTTCGAAGAAAACCAGTCGCGATGAGTTCGATACTATTTCGACGCCGGTGCCGATACCGGTCGCTGCTGGTTCGAATGATCGAGCGTCACAGATGATGGATTTACCGATGACATGGGGCGAGATCCTGGAAACGCTTGGGGAGCTTGCGGCCATGCGCCCCGTTGACGTTTCCGGGCTGCGGAACCTTCAGCAGCGTTGCGAAACCTTGTCGCAGCACCTTGCCGCGCACAGCGAGCTTTCCAACCTAACTCCCGAGCTGGTCTGGCACTTTCTGGCGGATGCGGATATCCGCTTCAAGGATCCGGTCTATGCCCAGATGCAGTGGGCGCAAATGGACGCGTTCCTCGCTTCCCAACCGTGAGCTGCGGTCTTCAGCGTGCCTGCGTCTGCGTGTCCAAGCGCAGATCCTCCCGCAACCGCGCCAGCGCGCGCCGCGCGTCGCCGACCACCAGCGGCGCCGGCACCGCCAGCATCAGGTTGAGCGGCAGGCCGAATTCCTCGAAGTGCCAGCCGTGGGTGTCGACGCGGCCGTCGGCGCCGATCGCGCCGGGATGGCGGACGCGGATGCGCTGGGCGAAGCTGCCGTCGTCGGGGATGTAGCCGTACACCGGCTTGCCCAGGGCGACGGCGTAGCCGACCTCGAAGCAGGTGCCGCTGTCCGGCTCCGGGCCGCGGAAGAAATCCAGGTTGGCCAGCACCGCATCGGCCTGCGCGATCAGGCCGATGTTGGCCTCGTAGATCCAGCGCGCCTGCGCGGCAGGGTCGGCGATCTGCGCCGGCACCGCCTGATCCAGCGGAAACAGTCCCTCGAATCCGAAGTCGTGGCACAGCGCCTTCAATGCCTCGCCACGGGCGGCGGCATCGGGGCGGAACACGTCGGGGCCGGCGAGGTACAGCGTGCGGATCATCGGCGAGGGCAGGGTGGTCGGTGGGCGATCATTGTCGGCGCGCGCATGGACGAATGCCAACGGCGCAGCTGCGATAGCGCGGGATCGCTGGTAAGGTCGCGCGATGTCCGATCCCACTCCCGATTTCATCGAAGTCTTCGACGACGCCATGACCCGCGAGGACTGCGCCGCGATCATGCGCCGCCTGCGCGGCAGTGCGCAGCTGCGGCCGGGCGAGGTCGGCAGCGGCGTGTTCCCCGAACTCAAGCACAGCCGCGACCTGCGCATCAGCGGCCTGGAGCCGTGGCGCGACGTGGAACAGCGGCTGCAGCAAGCGGTGTTCGCCGGCCTGCTCGGCTATCTGCGCAAGTATCCGCAGGCGCTGATCTCGCCGCTGATGCTGCAGGTGCCCGGCGCCGACGGCCAGCCGCACCGGCTCGGCGCCGACGACTTCGCGCTGCTCGACGACGCGGCGCTGTCCAACCTGGCCCGCACCTGCCTGCGTCCGGGCGCGATCAACCTGCAATGGTATGCCGCGGGCGAGGGCGGCTATCCGTACTGGCACTGCGAGCTGTACCCGCGCGATCCCAGCGCTGAGACCCTGCACCGGCACCTGCTGTGGACGCTGTACCTCAACGACGATTTCCAGGACGGCGAAACCGAGTTCCTGTTCCAGCAGCGCAAGATCGCGCCGCGCGCCGGCAGCCTGCTGATCGCGCCGACCGCGTTCACCCACACCCACCGCGGCAACCGCCCGCAGGGCGGCGACAAGTTCATCGCCACCAGCTGGATCCTGTTCCAGTCGGCGCAGGCGCTTTATGGCCGGGAGTAGGGAGTCGGGATTGGGGATTCGCAAGAGCGGGATGCGGCTGCTCTTTGCCAACGGCCTCCGTTTGCCTGCCGACTGGTGCAAGGTCTCGCTGGCGGCTGATCTTCCGGCCAGCGCAGACGGTTGCGCCCGAAAATAGGGTGTCGGTTGACCGGTAGCTAGCTAAAGCAGCCGCCGCGCGCTCTTACGAATCCCCAATCCCGAATCCCAAATCCCCGCCTCAAAACAACACACCCTGCGGCGATGGCGCACGCGGCGGCAACGGTTTGACGAAGCGGCTGCAGTCCAGTGCCGGGCGCGCGCGTTCGGCGTAGCCCAGGCGCTTGTGCGCCAGCGCGAAGCGCCGCGTGAGCAGGTCGGCATAGACGCCTTCGCCGCGCATGCGCTTGCCGAAGGTGGCGTCGTAGTCCTTGCCGCCGCGCAGCTGCTGCACCGTGCTCATCACGTGCGCGGCGCGGTCGGGATGATGCGCCTGCAGCCAGTCTCGGAACAGCGGCGCGACCTCGTGCGGCAGGCGCAGCAGCACGTAGCCGGCCGAGCCGGCGCCGGCGGCATGCGCCGCCTCCAGCACCGCTTCCAGTTCGTGGTCGTTGATCCACGGGATCACCGGCGCCACCATCACCCCCACCGGCACCCCGGCCTCGTGCAAAGTGCGCATCGCGCGCAGCCGCGCATGCGGCGCCGAGGCGCGCGGCTCCAGCCGTGCCGACAGGCGCGGGTCCAGCGAGGTCACCGAGAAATGCACGCTGACCAGGTTTTCGCGCGCCAGCGGCACCAGCAGGTCCAGGTCGCGCTCGACCAGCGCGTTCTTGGTGATCAGCGAGAACGGATGGCGGGTTTCCCACAGCACTTCGATCAGCCGGCGGGTCAGCTGCAGCTTGCGCTCGATCGGCTGGTAGGCGTCGGTGTTGATGCCCAGCGCGATCGGACTGGGCACGTAGCCGGGCTTGGCCAGTTCGCGGCGCAGCAGCTCCGGCGCATTGGTCTTGGCGAACAGGCGGGTCTCGAAGTCCAGCCCGGGCGACAGGTTCAGGTAGGCGTGGCTGGGGCGGGCGAAGCAGTAGCTGCAGCCGTGTTCGCAACCGCGGTACGGATTGACCGACTGCGAGAAGCCCACGTCCGGCGACTGGTTGCGGCTGATGATGCTGCGCGCGGTCTCCTCGCGCACCTCGGTGCGCAGCCGCGGCGCGGCGAATTCCTCGCTGTCGTCGGGGTGCCAGCCGTCGTCCTCGGCCTGGCTGATGGTGCGTTCGAAGCGGCCGGGCAGGTGGCTGCCGGCGCCGCGTCCCTTGATGGCCGTGCTCATGCGCACAGGCTACGCCGCTGCCGTCTCGGCCGCTGCGACGGCCACGCAGTGGGACTGAATCTTTCAGCGCCACGCGCAGGAGCCGCGCCGGCCCCGTAGAATCCGCCGATGTTCGTATTCGCGACCCTGCAGAACACCTGGGACTGGCTGACCGGCATCCCCCATTTCGGCGCCTACCTCACCGCCGCCTACCTGCTGTACATCCTGTGGCTGAGCGGCTGGATCGTGCTGCAGAAACGCGAACCGGCGGCCACGCTGAGCTGGGTGCTCTCGCTGGCCGCGCTGCCCTATCTGGGCTTCGTCATCTATTACCTGCTCGGGCCGCAGAAGGTGAAGCGGCAGCGCTTGCGCCGCGGCCGTTCGCGCTCGGGCATGGAGCACTACAGCAGCGTGTGCCCGCCCGACGCCGATTGCACCGAGCTGGCCAAGATCGCCCAGGCCACCACCGGCCTGGCGCCGAGTTCGGCGACCACCGCGCAATGGCTGGTGGACGGCGCCGCCACCTACGACGCGATCGTGCGCGACATCGCCGCCGCGCAGCACCACGTGCACCTGGAGTATTACATCTTCAACCCCGACCGCAGCGGCACGCGTATCCGCGACGCGCTGGTCGAACGCGCCCGCGCCGGGGTGAAGGTGCGCCTGCTGCTGGACGCGGTGGGTTCCTCGCAGGTGCGCAAGCGCTTCCTGCAACCGCTGCTCGACGCCGGCGGCGAAGCGGTCTGGTTCCACCCCACCCAGCTGCTGCGCCCGTTCAAGTTCAAGCGGCCGTGGGTGAACCTGCGCACGCACCGCAAGATCGTGGTGATCGACGGGCGCATCGGCTTCACCGGCGGCATCAACGTCACCGACGAAGAAAACGAGGCGCTGCGCACCGACGCCTATCGCGATCTGCACGTGCGTTGCGAGGGCCACGTGGTGCGCAGCCTGCAGCTGGTGTTCGTCGAGGACTGGCTGTACGCCACCCGCCAGGGCCGCGACACGTTCGACATGGCGCAGATCTGGCCGCACGACATGCCCGGCCGCGACGAAGGCGCGATCCAGGCGCAGGTGCTGGTGTCCGGGCCGGATTCGTCGTGGGAAAGCATCCACCGCATGCAGGTGGCGGCGATCTACGAGGCGCAGCGGCGGGTGTGGCTGGTGACGCCGTATTTCGTTCCCGGCGAAGCCGCGCGCATGGCGCTGACCTCGGCCGCGCTGGGCGGGCTCGACGTGCGCCTGCTGGTGCCCAAGCGCAGCGATTCGCGGCTGGTGACGCTGGCCGCGCGCTCGTATTTCGACGAGTTGCTGCAGGCCGGGGTCAAGATCTACGAATACGGCCCGCGCATGCTGCACAGCAAGGCGCTGATCGTCGACGACGCGCTTTGCATCGTCGGCAGCGCCAACTTCGACAACCGCAGTTTCCGGCTCAACTTCGAGGTGGCGGCGATGTTCCGCGACCGCAAGCTGACCCAGGAACTGGCCACGCTGGTCGGCCGCGAGATCGCCGATGCGGTGCAGGTGCGCGACGACCGCAAGCGCTCGCTGTGGCGCTACCGGCTGCCCGAAGCGCTGGCGCGGCTGACTTCGCCGTTGCTGTAGGCGCGGCGTCGATCCCGGACGATCGCGCTGCTTGCGTGCCACGCAAGGGTACGCACACGCCGGGCGGCCAAGCGGCCTCGGACGTAAGGCGAGCGTGACCCGCGGGGCGGGCTTGGGCGGCAACGCGGCGCCCGTTCCGGCGGTGCGTCGTGGAACCGGCCGCCCGGGCGGCGCTACACTGCGCCCATCCTTGGGGAGATCGTCATGTACTGGCTTTTTCTGCTGCTCGCGCTCGCTGCCTTCGTCCTGGCGTTCTCCACGCCGCACATGTCGTTGCTGGTGCTGGCCTTGCTGGCGGCGCTGGGGTTCCTGCTGGCCTGGGCGCGCGGCTGGTACGTGGCCAAGATCGGCGATGCCAGCCAACGCGATGCCCTGCCGATGATCGATCCGGCCGAACTGCGCCGGCTGCGCGAGCAGGCCGAGGCGCGCCGCGCCGCGGCGGCGGCAGCCAGCGATGACGCGATTTCCTCGTAAGCGCTGCCCGCCGATGACCCAGCTAAGCGTCAACGTCAACAAGATCGCCGTGCTGCGTAACTCGCGCGGCGGCGAACTGCCGAGCGTACTCGAGGCGGCGCGCGCCTGCCTGGACGCCGGCGCGCACGGCATCACCGTGCATCCGCGCCCGGACCGGCGCCACATCCACGCCGAGGACGTCCTGGCGCTGGCCGAACTGACCCGCGCGCGCGGCGTCGAATTCAACATCGAAGGCAACCCGTTCGCCCCACCGCGGCCCGGTTATCCCGGCCTGATACCGCTGTGCGCGCAAGCGCGCCCGGCGCAGGCCACCCTGGTCCCGGACGGCGACGGGCAACTGACCTCCGACCACGGCTTCGACTTCGGTCGCGACAGCGAGCGGCTGCGCCCGCTGATCGCCGAACTGAAAGCGCTGGGCTGCCGGGTCAGCCTGTTCGTCGATGCGGACAACCCCGACCTGGCACGTGCCGCCGAACTCGGCGCAGACCGCGTGGAACTCTACACCGGACCGTATGCGGACGCGTTCGAGCGGGGCGACGCCGCGGCGCCGGCCGCCTTCGCCGCAGCCGCCCGCCGGGCCCAGGCCGCCGGACTCGGCGTCAATGCCGGCCACGACCTGTCCCAGGACAACCTCGGCGCGTTCCTGGCCGCGGTGCCGCAGGTGCTGGAGGTGTCGATCGGACATGCGCTGATCGGCGAGGCGCTGTACGCAGGGCTGGATGCCACGGTGAAGGCGTATCTGGAGATCGTGGCTGCCGCGCGGTAGCCGTCTGCATTTCGAGCAGAGATGTTGACTTGTTGGGGAATTCTCTGAGGAGGATCGGCAATCGACAACCTCCGAATTTGCCGAACGCAATGCAGTCGAGACCGATCACATTGGGTCGGCCAGTTTCAGGCAGCTTTGCGGGCGGGATTCCCATGGATGCCTGGCATCGCGGCTACTTCGTTCTCCTGTCGCGGCTGAAGCCGCTCCTACAACGTGTATGCCGTGCTCTTGTAGGAGCGGCTTCAGCCGCGACAGGAAAACGACACGCCGTCAAAACGAGCAGCGTGCAGCTTCGCACTGAGATATTTGAGGTTCCCGACATCGGCGTCGGCTCCGTTGCTTTCGCGCCGGCGCCGAAGCAAAAACGCCACCGTTGCCGGTGGCGTTCGCAGTCCGCGATGACGCAGCGGTTGCGCTAAAAACGCATTACTGCACGAAGCCGATGCGGTCCACCTGCGCGTTCTTGGCCGCGGCCAGCACCTTGGCCATCACCTCGTACTCGGCATCGGGGTTGGCTTCGATGCGCAGTTCCGGCGTGTTGCCGGCGGCTTGCGCCATCGCCTCTTGCAGTCGCGGCTGCAGGTCGGCCAAGGGCAGGGGACTGGCGTTCCAGAACAGCTGGCCGCTGGCGTCCAGGCGCAACTGGATCGGCGGCGGCGGCTCGAGCGGCCGCTGCGGCGTATCGACAAGCTGCGGCAAGTTCATCGTGATCGGCCGCGTCACCAGCAGTGCGGTCACGATGAAGATGATCAACAGCACCAACATGACATCGACCAGCGGTGTGACATTGATGTCCGACAACGGTCCCCGGTTCCCAGCGGTACTGAAAGCCATGGCCTGCCTCCTGTCCTGTGGTGGCGGTGTCGCGGATCCAGCCTACACCCGGAACATGGCGTCGCGCGAGGGGCCGGGCGCATGGAGCGGGAGATGCCGTGGGGCGGGATGGGGGGTGCGGCGCCGCCGCGCATCGCGCAGCCATCAGCCGATGCCTTTTTGCTTACAGCCTAAAGGCAAGGAGCAGCGGCTTCGGCGCAAAGCGTTGTCGGTCGCCTATGGGCATCGCCTCGAGAGTGCAGCTCGCCGCGACTGATGGCCCGAGGCCACCCGGAGTCGCTCCCACAAGGGAGCCGACGGCGTGTTGCCGGACCAAGAGCAGTTTACGCCGGCGTCGATATCTGCCGGTCTGCCCGACGCCCCAAAAAAAACGCCACCGTTGCCGGTGGCGTTGCAGTCGCGTCATGACTGAGGTGTTGCGGTAAAGCTTATTGCTGCACGAAGCCGATCTTTTTCATGTCCGAATTCTTGGCGGCGGCCAGCACCTTGGCCATCACTTCGTATTCGGAATCCGGATTGGCATCGATGCGCAGCTCCGGCTGGTTGGTCGGATCGCGCTGTACTTCGTTTTCCATCATTTGCGGAAGCGCCGTCACAGCCACCGGGCTGTTGTTCCAGAAAAGCTGGTTCGACGCATCGATCCGCAGATCGATCGGCGGCGGCGGATCGCGCAACTGCGGCGGCGGGTTGATCACTCGCTGCGGCAGGTCCACGTCGATCGGATACGTCATGATCGGCGCGGTCACGATGAAGATGATCAACAGCACCAGCATCACGTCGACCAGCGGCGTGACGTTGATGTCGGCCATGGGACCACGGCCGCCTCCTGAGCTGAATGCCATGGCTCAGTTCCCCTTCTCTTTGGTCGCAACGAAGCCGACGTCCAGCATGCCCTGACCCTGCGCGATCTTGGTGATCTCGTTGATCGTACGCATCTTGGTCGTGCGGTCGCCACGCAGGTTGAGCGGCGGCTGCGGGGTCTGCTGGGCAGCGGTGGAGAAGCGCGATTCCAGGGCTTCCTTGGAAATCGGCTCGTCGTTCCAGTACAGCGACCCGTCTTCCTTGACCGCCAGCGTGATCGGATTGGAACGTTTTTCGTCCTTGTCCGGATCCTGCTTCAGGTTGGCCTGGGGCAGCTCCACCTTGACCTTGTGGGACATCAGCGGTGCCGTGATGATGAAGATGATCAGCAGCACCAGCATCACGTCCACGAGGGGCGTGACATTGATGTCGGCCATGGGGCCGCCGCTGTTACCACTACTGAAAGCCATAACGGGCTCCGTTAATCGTTGCGTGGACTACTCGACCGCGGATCAGCGAACGCGCGAACCAGTGGCGAAGAAGTCGTGCAGGTCGTGGGCGAACGTATCGAACTTGGCGATCGTCGAGCTGTTGACCTTGCTGAAGAAGTTGAACGCGAACACGGCCGGGATCGCGACGAACAGACCGATCGCGGTCATGATCAGCGCTTCACCCACCGGGCCGGCAACGGCGTCGATCGAGGCGGAGCCGGTGGCACCGATCTTGATCAGCGCGCCGTAGATGCCCCACACCGTACCGAGCAGACCGACGAACGGCGCGGTCGCACCGACGGTGGCCAGCAGGGTCATGCCCGACTGCAGCTTGGTGCTTTCGCGGGTCACGGCCTGGCGCAGGGCACGGTCGACGAACTCCGAACGGCTCAGGGTCTCGCCCAGGCCGGTGCCGGCACCGGCTTCGGCGCGCTGGTGGTGCGCAGCGGCCTGCGCGGCGTCGAGCGCGATCTTCGAGAACGGCTCGCTGGCCGGCTGCTCTTCCATCGCACGGATGGCGTCCTGCGCGTTCGGCGTATCCCAGAACAGGCTGGTGACGCGGTCGGCCTGGCCCTTCAGACGGGTGGCGCGGAAGATGTTGATGACGGTCCAGTACCAGGACGACGCCGACATGATGATAAGGGTGATGAGCACCACCCAGGAGACGGCGAAGTCACCCGGCTTGGAGGTCATCTCGGTGATCAGGTGCTCGAAGCCCATCTGCGACAGGGCGTTCGATGCGTTGTTGCCCCCCGCAGCAGCGGCGATGAAAATTTCCTGCAGCATGACGCTTACCTTTGTTGTGTGTGGTGATGAGGGTGGTGCAAAGAGTAGACAGGGCCTGCAGACCGGCGGGTGCGCCGGCCTGCTGCCTTTGTATCAGTTCAGCGCGAAGTTGACCGGTACGCGGACGCGGCCGGCGGTCTTCTGTCCATTGACGACAGCGGAATTGAACCGCCACTTGCGCGCTGCTTCCATGGCGGCGCGGTCCAGATCGCGATTGCGGCTGGATTTCTCGACGGCGACGTTGGTGACGTTACCGTTTGCATCGACATCGATGATCAGGATCACCTCGCCTTCCGCGCCCGACCGGAATGCGGACGGCGGGTACTTCGGCGGGTTCATGTTCTTCGACGAGATATCGACGCTGGCACCGATGTCGGTCGCGGCGGCAGGCGGCGACGGCGGCGACGGCGGCGTGGCGATGTCGCTCGGGCGCGGCTCCGGCACGTCGATCACCGGGGCTTCCGGCGGCGGCGGCAACGGGGTCGGCTTCGGCGGGGCCAGGTTCTTGACCGGCGGCGGCGGCGTCTCCGGCGGCTTCGGCGGCGGCGGCGGCGGGGGTGGCGGGGGTGGCGGGGCGTCGACTAGGGTGACGACGATGTTGCGCTCCTTCTCCGCTGCCGCCTTCGGCGCAACGGCTGGAATCAGCAACAACATCAACGCTGCCAGATGCAGCGCGATTACGAAGGCAATACCGATGATGCGCGGCCAGCTGAGGCCGGAGGCTTCATCTCTGTCGTAATGCCGATTGATGACCAATTGTTCCGTCATGCGCCAATGACTCGATTTAGGGGGGCCGGGATTCGCGACGAATCTGAATCCCAGTTCAGGCGGCTTGACACCGCAGGAACCTCCAAGCTTATACCAATCCCTGTGACCTGCACTACTTTAAGCACTGGTTTTCGGGGGCTTTTTTTGCTCTTTACTTCAGATTGATGATCTTCTTGGCGTCTTCCGGCTTCTTGACGCCCTTGGCGAGCGCCTGCTGCGCGGCCTGCTTGGCTTCCGGGATGCGGCCTTCCTGGTGCAGCACCTTGGCCAGGTTCAGATAGGTCTCGCCGTCCTTGGACAACGGCGCGGCCTTCTGCCAGTTCTCGATCGCCTGCGGCACCTGGTCGGTGTAGTAGTAGGACTGCGCCAGCGCCAGATAGGTCTGGTAGTCAGGCTTGAGGATGCCCTTCTGCATGCCTTCGTTGATGACCGCGATGACGTCCTTTTCCTTCTTGTCGGTGTTGGCGTAGATCGAGTACAGCTGCTTGTACTCCTTCTCGTCGGTCAACTGCCCGGCCGCACGCAGCTTGTCCATCACCGCCGCGGCCTTGTCCATCTGGTCGGCCTGCATGTACATGCTGGCCAGGTTGAGCTGGGCCTTCTTGTCGTTCGGCGTCTTCGCCGCCAGCGCTTCGGCCGCCTTGACCGCTTCGCCGGTCTGGCCGGCTTCGGCATAGGACGCCATCAGCAGCTGGTTCCAGCTGTCCTTGGGCTCTGGCGACGCGGCGATGGCTTGCTGCAGCACCGGGATCGCCTCTTGGTAGCGCTCGGTCTGGTACAGCGCCTGGCCCTTGAGGATCAGGTCTTCCGGGCGGTTCGACTTGGATTCGGCGAGGAACTTGTCCAGCGTCGCCAGGCCGGCGGCGGTCTCGTCGTCCTGCAGCTGCAGCTGCGCCAGCATCAGCATCGACTGGAAGTGGCCGTTGTTGTCCAGGCCGTTGAACTGGATCGCCTGCTGCAGGTACTGCTTGGCGGCCTTGCTGTCGTCCAGGTTGTAGGCGGCCTGCGCGGCGAGCTGCGCGGCGATGGACTTGTCGTATTCGTTGGCCGCGCTATTGGCCAGGATCTCGTCGGCCTGGGTACGCACGGCGGCGTAGTCCTCGCCCTTGTTGTAGGTGTCGATCAGCTTCTGCAGCTTGCTGCCGAGCTTGGACGACGGCTTGCCGGTCGGCTCCTGGCGGGTGGCGTTGGGGAACATCACCGCGGCCTTTTCGTTCTTGGACTTGCGCGAGGAGCGCTGCTCGGAGCGATCAGACTGCGCGACAGCGTCGGTCACCACCGCGCCGCCGAGGGCAGCAGTGATCAGCAGGGACAACAGCGCTTGCTTGCGAATACTGAATTTCATGGATCACCTCGGTGGAACCGCCCTGAGCGGCACGGAAGACGGAGCGGCCATCCTGGGCCGAGCCAGCAAAACTAACAGAAACCTGTACGTGGTGAAAACGTTTTAGGACGCATTGGCATTGCGGCGCAGGCGTCGAGCGCTGCGGCCGATGCGCTCAATTGCACTTCGGCACCCGCCCGGCACTGCGCGCCTGCGCATAGACCGGCTCGAGCGTAGCGACATCGCGTTGCAGTTCGCCGATGCGGGCGCTGGGGTCGGGGTGGGTGGACAGCCACTGCGGCGGGCGTTGGCCGCCGGCGGCCATCATGTTCTTCCACAGATCCACGGCCTGCGCCGGGTCGAAACCGGCCTGTGCCATCAGCCGCTGGCCGACCACGTCGGCCTCGCTCTCCTGGGTGCGCGAGCCCGGCAGCAGAAACGCGGCCTGCGCGGTCATGCCGCCGACCTGGCCCACCGTGTCGGCCGCGGCGCTGCCATAGCGCGCGCCGGCCAGCGCACCGAGCAGGCTGAGGCCGGTCTGGGTGCCCATCTGGCGGGTGATGCGTTCTTCGTGATGGCGCGAGATCACATGGCCGATCTCGTGGCCGAGCACCGCCGCCAGCTGATCCTGATTCTTGGCCACGGTGAAGATGCCGCTGTTGACCCCGACCTTGCCGCCGGGCAGCGCGAACGCGTTGGGTTCCTTGTCGTCGAACAGGGCGGTTTCCCACGCCGTGCTGCGCCACTGCGGCGGCAACTGCGCGACCAGGGCGTTGACCACGCAGCGCACGTAGGCGTTGCGCTTGGGATCGGTATCGATCGGCTCCTTGGCCTTGGTCTCGGCGAACGCTTTCAAGCCGAGTTGATCGAGTTCCTGCTGCGAGACGCCACCCACGACCTGGGTACGCCCGGTCGGCGAAGTGGTGGTCGCGCACGCTGCCAGCAGCACCGCGATGGATGCCCCCAGTACAACACTCTTCATACGGGTCCCCCTATGACACGCATCGCAGTGTGGTGGCACACGTCTTAACTTTTCGTCAAACAAATCTTCAAGTTGTGCCAAACCAATACAAAGCCGCTACAGCGACGGCGTTGTTCAGCCCGTGCGCGGCGATCGGCGCCCACAACGTGCCGGTGCGCTTGTACAGCCATGCGAACGCCGCGCCCATGCTGCCGTAGACCAACCACAGCTGCAGGGTCTCGGCCACGCCATTGCCGGTGGTGCCGGGCAGTTCGTGCACCAGCGCGAACGCGGCGCCGCTGAGCGCCATGCCCAGCCGCGGCCAGCCGGCATCCCACAGGCGCCCGAACAGCACGCGGCGAAACAGCAGTTCCTCGTAGGCCGGGGCGATCAGCACCGCGAACACGACCAGGAACAGCGGCATCTGCGTCATCGCTTCGCGCATCAGCGGCAGGTTGGTCGGCACCGGCTTGACCCCCAGCTGCGCGCCGAGGTTGGACAGCACGCTGCTGCCCACGAATACCGCCACCGCCACCAGCACCACCCAGCCCCAGGTCGCAGGCACGCGCGCGGCCTGCCAGGAGGCGCGGCGCTCGGCCGCGGTGGCCGGGCGCCGCAGGAAGTACAGCAGCAAGGCCGCGGACAGGGTGCTCACCAGGGCGATCAACAACTGCGCCAGCGCCCCGGGCTGGCCGAGCAGGGAGGCGACGGCGGCGGTCAGCCGATCGGCGGGAACGCCCTGCGCCCGCAGCTCCATGGTGACCTGGACGCCGCGCACCACGCCCCAGACCAGGCCGGACAGCACGCTGACGGCCAACAGCACGACCGCGGCAAGCAGCACGTCGAGAACGAAACCGAGCACCGGCTTGCCCCAGCCGGACGGCGGTGGCGCGGCATTGGTCAGCGGGGGCGGGGCGGGCATGGGCGACGGCAGCGAGGTCATCGCGATCCTGGGCGAAAGCAGGCGATGGGAGCGGAGCGAGGCCAGCCCCCGGCGCGAGCCGGGGGCGGCGACGCCGCGTCAGATGTCGAGGTTGGCGACCTTCAGCGCGTTTTCCTCGATGAAATCGCGGCGCGGTTCGACCACGTCGCCCATCAGGGTGCTGAAGATCTGGTCGGCGGCCACCGCGTCCTCGATGCGCACCTGCAACAGGCGGCGCGTATCCGGGTTCACCGTGGTTTCCCACAGCTGCTCGGCGTTCATTTCGCCCAGGCCCTTGAAGCGCTGGATCTGCCGGCCCTTCTTGGCCTCCTCGAACAACCAGGCATGCGCCTGGGCGAAGCTGGCGACCGCTTGGGTCTTGTTGCCGCGCACGATCTGCGCGCCTTCGCGGACCAGCCCGCTCAACGCCAGCGCGACGTCGCGCAGCGGGCGCAGTTCGCCGCTTTCGAACGCCGCCATGGGCAGCCAATTGGTCAGTTCTTCGCCCATATGGCGGCGAACGACGGTCAACGTCGCCGATTTGTGCTCATTTCCCGGCTCGAAGCGCAGCTCGTAGCGCGCGGTGCCCAAGCTGCCGCGGTTGAGCACGGCCTGCAGGGCCTCCAGGCTCGGGTGATGGTCGCCCTCGGCCTCCAGCTGCGCCACATCCAGCGGCGGCAGATCGATCAGCGCGGTCAGCAGCGCCGGATCGTAGCGGTGCGCGTTGCGCGCCACGGCGTCGTTGGCGCTGGCGAACAGCAGCAGCAGTTTCTCCAGCGCGGCACCGGTGATCGGCGGCTCGTTGCTCGCCGGAATCAGTGCCGCACCTTCGACCGCGCTGTTGGCCAGGTAGGCGTTGAGCGCGTTGTCGTCCTTCAGGTACAGCTCCTGCTTGCCCTGCTTGAGCCGGTAAAGCGGCGGCAGGCCGATGTAGATGTAACCGCGCTCGATCAGCTCCGGCATCTGCCGGTAGAAGAAGGTCAGCAGCAGGGTGCGGATGTGCGCGCCGTCGACGTCGGCGTCGGTCATGATGATGATGCGGTGGTAGCGCAGCTTGTCCGGGTTGTACTCGTCGCGGCCGATGCCGGTCCCCAGCGCGGTGATCAGCGTACCGACCTGGTCGGAGGCCAGCATGCGGTCGAAGCGCGCGCGTTCCACGTTGAGGATCTTGCCGCGCAGCGGCAGCACCGCCTGGTTCTTGCGGTTGCGGCCCTGCTTGGCCGAGCCGCCGGCCGAGTCGCCCTCGACGATGAACAGTTCCGACAGCGCCGGATCCTTCTCCTGGCAGTCGGCCAGCTTGCCCGGCAGGCCGGCGATGTCCAGCGCGCCCTTGCGGCGGGTCAGGTCGCGTGCCTTGCGCGCGGCCTCGCGCGCGCGTGCGGCATCGACGATCTTGCCGGCGATGGCCTTGGCCTCGTTGGGGTTTTCCTGCAGGAATTCTTCCAGGCGCGCGCCGAATGCGGTCTCCACCGCCGGACGCACGTCGGAACTGACCAGCTTTTCCTTGGTCTGGCTGGAGAAGCTGGGATCGGGCACCTTCACCGACAGCACCGCGATCATGCCTTCGCGCATGTCGTCGCCGGTCAGGTTGATCTTGGCCTGCTTGGCGATGCCGTTCTGCTCGATGTACGTATTAAGCACGCGGGTCAGCGCGCCGCGGAAGCCGGCCAAGTGCGTGCCGCCGTCCTTCTGCGGGATGTTGTTGGTGAAGCAGTACATCGTCTCCTGGTAGGAGTCGGTCCACTGCAGCGCCACTTCCACGGTGATGCCGTTGTGCTCGCCGCTGACCGCGATCACGTGCGGGTGCAGCGGGGTCTTCAGCTGCGCCAGGTGCTCGACGAAGCTGCGGATGCCGCCTTCGTAGTGGAAGTCGTCGCGGCGGCCTTCGCCGCGCTCGTCGACGAGCACGATCTTGACCCCGGAGTTGAGGAAGGACAGCTCGCGCAGGCGCCGGGCCAGGATGTCGTAGTGGTATTCCACGTTGTTGTGGAAGGCCACGACCGAGGGCCAGAAGCGCACGGTGGTACCGCGCTTGCTGGTGTCGCCCAGTTTCTTGAGCGGGGCGACAGCGGCGCCGTTGCTGAATTCCTGCTGGTAATGGGCGCCGCCCTGGAACACGTCCAGCAGCAGCTTCTCCGACAGCGCATTGACCACGCTGACGCCGACGCCGTGCAGGCCGCCGGAGACCTTGTAGCTGTTGTCGTCGAACTTGCCGCCGGCGTGCAGCACGGTCATCACCACCTCGGCTGCCGACACCTCGCGGCCGAGCTTCTTGCTCATCTGCTCGTGCTTGCCGACCGGGATGCCGCGCCCGTTGTCCGACACCGACACCGAGCCGTCGGCGTGGATCGTCACCGCGACGTGGTCGGCGTGGCCGGCCAGCGCCTCGTCGATCGAGTTGTCGACGACCTCGAACACCATGTGATGCAGACCGGTGCCGTCATGGACGTCGCCGATGTACATGCCAGGCCGCTTGCGAACCGCCTCGAGGCCTTCAAGGGCGGTGATGCTGTTCGCGTCGTAGTTGCCGGTGCTCGGAGGAGGGGTGTTCTGTTCGTCGGTCATGCGCGTGCCGTGGGCTCCACAAGGCGGCGAAGACAGGCCGGGGCCGGTTCGCGCCGCTTGATAAGGGAATGACAGGAATTATAGCAGCCACGGGCACATGGCCCGTGTGGGCCTAGGGCTGGACCAGAACACTCCCATGTTCCACGTGGAACCGCACGATCGGCAAGTCGGTATCGGCCAGCGCGCGCGGAGTTTCGGTGGCAGTGACGAAGACCTGCGCCGGGCCGGCCTGCAGCCGTTGCAGCACACGGTGCTGGTGCTGCTGATCCAGTTCCGAGGCCAAGTCGTCCAGCGCGATCACCGGCCACTCGCCACGTTGCTCGGCATAGTCTTCGGCCTGGGCAAGCAGGCAGGCCAGCGCGGTGAGCTTGGCCTGACCGCGCGACAGCGCGTCGCGGCCGGGAATGGACGCGAACTCCAGGCTCCAGTCGGCGCGGTGCGGCCCGACCGAGGTGTAGCCGTACTGGCGGTCGCGCTCGCGGTTGAGCAACAACGCGTCGGCCAGCGGCACCTCGTGGCGCCGCCAGCCTGGGGCGAACTGCAGGTGCTGGATGCCCAGCGCCGGCGCCAACTCGGGACCCAGCGCCAACAGGCGCTGCAGCAGGCGTTCCAGGTACTGCTCGCGGCGGAAGGTGAGCGGTTCGCCAGCCTCGGCCAGTTCGTGGTCCCAGGCGTCCAGCGCCGCGCCGCCGCCACCGCTCTTCAGCAGGGCGTTGCGCTGTTTGAGCGCCCGCGCGTAGCGGCGCCATAGCGCCAGGAAATCAGGTTCCACGTGGAACAAGCCCCAATCGACGAAACGCCGGCGCGGTTCGCCGCCGCCGCTGACCAGCACATGGCTGCCCGGTTCGAAGGTGACCACCGCCAGCGCAGCGCAGAGCGTGCCGAGGTAGGCCACGTCCTCGCCGTCGAGCCGGCCACGCCAATCCTGGCCGCTGTGGCGCAGCCCGGCGCGGCGGCGGCGCGGTTGTTGCGGCTCCGTGCCGCGTTCCTGCCATTCGACGAACACGTCCAACGCGTCCTGGCCCTGGCTGACCAGGCCATCGCGCACCCGCCCGCGAAAGCTGCGGCCGTAAGCCATCAGGTGCATGGCCTCGAGGATGGTGGTCTTGCCGGCCCCGTTGTCGCCGGTGATCAGGTTCAAGCCGGGCGCGGGCGCCAGCTCCAACGCGGCGAAGCGGCGCAGGTGGTGAAGATCGAGGCGGGAGACGTGCATGCGGAATCGGGGCGAGGCGCTCGCACCGGGCGCACGCGGGTCGGCTCATCAGGGTAGGGCGGCAGCATACCCAAAGCGGGTGCGAACGTCCTGTTGCGGGTGCGGCTTGCCGGCCGGTCGGTTTCGATGCGTTGGCCGCAGCGGGTCGCTACGAGGAGAGCCAGGGGTTCCTGTGCGTTGCGCTGATGCATTGGTGGTAAGGCCCGTCGCGACTGAAGTCGCTCCCACATGGGCGTGTTTGGGATGAAAGCGGCCTGATAAACCACAGGCAAAAGAAAACCCGGCACGAGGCCGGGTTTCTCGGCGTGTTCCACGTGGAACACGAGGTGGTGTGCCGGTTACAGACGCAGCGGCATCACCACGTGGCGGGAGCGGGCGCTGCTGGCCTCGCGCACCAGGGCTGAGGAGTTGGCATCGCGCAGCTGGATCACGATGAACTCCTCGCGCAGCGCCGACAGCGCATCGAGCAGGTAGTTCACGTTGAAGCCGATCGCCAGGTCGCTGACCTTGGTGTCTGCCTCGATCTCTTCCTGCGCCTCTTCCTGCTCGGGGTTGTGCGCGCTGATCTTCAGCTGGCCCGGCGAAACTTCCACGCGCACGCCGCGGTACTTCTCGTTGGACAGGATCGCCGCACGCTGCAGCGCGGCGCGCAGGGCTTCGCGATCCAGCTTGACCTCGCGGTCGGCACCGATCGGGATCACCGCTTCGTAATCGGGGAAACGGCCGTCGATCAGCTTCGAGGTGAAGGTGACATCGTCGCGCTTGACCCGCACGTGGCTACGGCCCACTTCCAGCTCGACCTCGCGATCGCCGCCTTCCAGCAGGCGCTGCAGCTCGGTGACGCCCTTGCGCGGCACGATGATCTGGCGCTTGGCGCCGCCAGCGTTCTCCAGCTCGGTCTCGCACAGCGCCAGGCGGTGACCATCGGTGGCCACGCAGCGCAGGGTCTGATCGCGCAGGTCGAACAGCAGGCCGTTGAGGTAATAGCGCACGTCCTGCTGCGCCATCGCGAACGCGGTGCGCTCGATCAGTTCCTTCAGCGCCGCTTCCGGCACCAGCACCCGCTCGGTGGCTTCCACTTCGTCGACCGACGGGAAATCGTTGGCCGGCAGCGTGGCCAGGGTGAAGCGACTACGCCCGGCCTGAACGGTGATCTTGTCGCCGGTCTGCGAGACGGTGATCTTGCTGCCGTCGGGCAGCGCCCGAATGATCTCGAACAGCTTGCGTGCCGGAATCGTGGTTTCGCCGTCCTGCGCGTCGTCGACCGCGATACGCGACACCATTTCCACTTCCAGGTCGGTACCGGTCAGCGACAGTTGTCCGTCGTGCACCTGCACCAGGAAGTTGGCCAGAACCGGCAAGGTCTGGCGGCGTTCGACCACATTGACGACTTGCGCCAATGGCTTGAGGAAGGCTTCGCGCTGCAGTGTGAAACGCATGTGGTTCCGTGCCCCTATGCTTTAAAAAGATATGGAATAAATCAAAGCTTGGTGGTGATGGTAGAGCGATTTTCGGTGCAAAGGTAGCTTAACTATCTGGAATACAAGGGTTTTTCGCTCCCTGAATCCCGGGTATTACTGCCCCTGTAAGGGTGGGGAAACCTGTGGATAGTTTTGCCGGCGCCGCCGCGCTGCACTTTATCCACAGTTTCTACCGGATTTGTCGCGAAGTCATGCACCGATTTATACGGCGCTTCCGGCATCCCGCGCCGCAGCGCCGGCGAGGCGCCGGTTCGCGCCCTTCCGGCGCAGCGCCGGCCGCTACTCGCTGAGCTTGCGAATCAGCTTGTCCCAGTCCTCGCGCAGCTTGCCGTCGGTTTCCATCAGGTGCTTGATCTGGCGGCAGGCGTGCAGCACGGTGGTGTGGTCGCGCCCGGCGAACGCATCGCCGATCTCCGGCAGGCTGTGTTCGGTCAGTTCCTTGGTCAGCGCCATCGCCACCTGCCGCGGCCGCGCCAGCGAGCGGGTGCGGCGCTTGGATAGCAGGTCCTTGATCTGCAGGCCGTAGTAGTCGGCCACGGTCTTCTGGATGTTGGGGATGCCGATCGCCTGCTGCTGCGCGCGCAGCAGGTCGCGCAGCGTCTCCTGGGCGAACTCGGTGGTGATCGCGCGGCCGGTGAAGTTGGCGCGGGCGGCCAGCGTGTTGAGCGCGCCTTCCAGGTCGCGCACGTTGGAGCGCATCTTCTTGGCGATCAGGAACGCCACGTCGTCGGGGATCTCCGCTCCGCGCTCGCGCGCCTTGGCCAGCACGATCGCCGCGCGGGTCTCGAAATCGGGCGGGTCGATCGCCACCGACAGGCCCCAGGCCAGGCGCGACTTCAGCCGCGGCTCCAGGCCTTCGACCTCGCGCGGGTAGCGGTCGCAGGTCAGGATGATCTGCTGGCGGCCGTCGAACAGCGCGTTGAAGGTATGGAAGAACTCTTCCTGGGTGCGGTCCTTGCCGGCGAAGAACTGGATGTCGTCGATCAGCAGCGCGTCCACCTGCTGGAACTGGCGCTTGAACTGGTCCATGGTCTTGTCCTGCAGCGCGCGGATCATCGCGCTGAAGAACTGTTCCGAGCGCAGGTACATGACCCGCGCGTTGGGATTCTGCTCGCGCATCGCGTTGCCGGCGGCGAACATCAGGTGGGTCTTGCCCAGGCCGGTGCTGCCGTACAGCAGCAACGGGTTGTGCGCGCGGTCGCCGGGCTTCTGCGCCGCCTGCGTGGCCGCGGCCAGGCCGAGCTGGTTGCTGCGGCCTTCGACGAAGTTGGCGAAGGTGTAGTGCGAGTCGAGGTTGCCGGCGAACGGTTCCAGCAACGGCGCTGGCGGCGTGCGCGCGGCGGCCGCGTCGCTGGCCACCGGCGCCACCGGCTCCGGTGCGCGCGGACGCGAGCCGACCTGCAGGACCACCTCGCCGCTGCCGGCGAAATAGGTCAGCAGCTCGCGGATCCGCGCCAGGTAGCGCTCGCGTACCTGTTCGACGATGAAGGCGTTCGGGGCGTACAGGACCATGCTGTTGTCATGGCGCTGTTCGGCTTGCAGCGGTTTCAACCAGGTGTGAACGTCCTCGGCTGGAAATTCAGCTTCCAGACGTTCCAGGCAACGGGGCCAAGCATCCAT